>JAGLDN010000317.1 GCA_023145575.1 Psychromonas sp. | reverse complement strand
CTTTCTGGTGACGTTGAACATGCTGATAAAATTTGGGTGTTGCTTCAAAAAGGTGATGAGGTGTTGGATTATCGACAAGCGCTAGAAAAGTACAAATGTTGTAAAATTACTTGTGAAGAGGGCGGAGATCACAGTTTTATTGGATTTGATCGGCACTTATCAGATATTATACCCTTTCTTTTTCCCCGTTAATTTAGGTGCTTTATGAGCGAACAGTATAATTCAAATTCAATTGAAGTTTTAAATGGGCTTGATCCTGTGCGTCACCGTCCGGGCATGTATACTGAAACTTCTCGTCCAAACCACCTTGCGCAAGAAGTTATCGATAACAGTGTCGATGAAGCACTTGCGGGTCATGCAACAAATATTCAAGTCATTTTGCATGCAGATCAATCCATAGAAGTCATTGATGATGGACGTGGCATGCCGGTTGATATCCACCCAGAAGAAAAAATATCAGGTGTTGAACTGATCTTTTGTAAATTACACGCGGGTGGTAAGTTCTCGGGTAAAAATTATGAAATATCAGGTGGTTTACACGGTGTTGGTATTTCAGTGGTTAATGCTTTATCAAAACGTGTTGATGTGAGCATTCGCCGAGATGCTCAAGTTTATAATATCGCCTTTGAAAATGGCCATAAAGTTGAAGAGTTACACGTTGTTGATACGTGTGGCAAACGCAATACTGGCACGAGCGTTCACTTCCATCCAGATCCTCATTATTTTGATTCTTATAAATTCTCCGTTTCACGTTTGTTATTTTTGTTAAAAGCGAAGGCGGTTTTGTGCCCTGGTTTAACCATTAAATTTAAAGATCGCGTTAATAAAAATAACTATGAATGGTGCTATCAAGATGGTTTAAATGACTACTTACTTGAGTCATTAGTTGATACTGAAATGCTTCCTGAGACGCCTTTTATTGGTGCTTTTAATGCAAACCGAGAAAGTGTTGATTGGGCGGTTGTTTGGCTTCCTGAAGGGGGAAGTTCAATGACTGAAAGTTATGTGAATCTAATTCCCACAATACAGGGTGGCACGCACGTTAATGGCTTTAGACAAGGTTTGCTGGATGCGATGCGTGAGTTTTGTGATATTCGCAGTTTATTACCGCGTGGCATAAAATTGTCGCCTGAAGATATCTGGGAGAAATGTGCGTATGTTTTATCTGTCAAAATAAAAGATCCACAATTTGCAGGGCAAACAAAAGAGCGATTATCATCAAGACAGTGCGCAGTATTTGTTTCAGGCTTAGTTAAAGATGCGTTTAGTTTATGGTTGAATGCAAATGTGAATGAAGCGGAGCAATTAGCTGAATTTTGTATTAGTAATGCACAAACTCGCGCTCGAAAAGTTAAAAAAGTAGCACGAAAGAAAATCACGCAAGGGCCTGCTTTACCCGGAAAGCTAACCGATTGTACAACGCAAGATCCAATGCGCGGTGAATTGTTTTTAGTGGAAGGTGATTCGGCTGGTGGCTCGGCGAAACAAGCACGAGATCGTGATTTTCAAGCGATTTTACCGTTGCGAGGAAAAATCAAAAACACATGGGAAGATGACTCTGACATTATTTTAAACTCAGAAGAAATCCATAATATTTCAGTTGCGATTGGGATTGATCCTGCGTCTAAAGATTTATCAGGATTAAGGTATGGGAAAATATGTATTCTAGCCGATGCCGATTCCGATGGGCTGCATATTGCGACACTAATCTGTGCGCTATTTGTTCAACACTTTAGAGCGGTTGTGGATGCCGGGCATTTTTATGTTGCTATGCCGCCTTTATATCGTATTGATGTGGGCAAAGAAGT
>JAGLDN010000316.1 GCA_023145575.1 Psychromonas sp. | reverse complement strand
TTATAGCAGTAGTTGCATCACGCTTTAATTGTTCACGCAAATTAGGTGGAATGCCTTTAATCGTTAACGTATCACTGTCGGCGTCATAATGTATATTTTCACCAAGGTGTTTTTGATCAAAACTAATTGATACGCCACCACCCGTCCCTACATATTTTGTCAGTTTTCGAACTACAGAGCGATCGGCCGGAAAGCTTGTTTCTAATTCATAATCTTCACTAACAAAATCATAAAAACTCCCCTCTAATTCAGGTGTTTCAAGTAATTGTTCCGACAGGGATTCAAGATTGATATCTTCATCTTCTTTTAGCTGATCTTTGCAATACTGGAAGGCTACTTCGCGTACTTCTTGCTTCTTCTCTACGGGTAACGCTTCTTTTTCACAAAATTCTTCAACCGCTTTCATCAAAACCTGATTTTGAACTTTAGCATCAAAGCCTTCTTTTGCGCCCATAAAATCAAGGAAAAAATCCGACACTTTACGCCCTGCTCGCCCTTTAATAAAAGAGATATAACGATTTGATTCTGGATCGCGATTAAACAGAGTGAGATCTATTCTTGCAACCAATTGAATTTTAGACGTTTCTAAATGATGTCCGACTTTAAGTTCTAAATCATCATTGACCGTCATTGATTCATTTTTTTGCAATAAAGCAATCAGTAAATAATCACTGGTGATCCAGCTATATTTACTCACTAATAAAACACCTTGTTCAGCAAAGTCTTGTTTTTTTAGTTCCGCTAGCAAACAGTTTGAAAGTATTTGCGAAAAGCTAACAAAGTCTAATTCGCCCGAAACTTCAGATATTAATGCCTCTTTAAATGTTTGAGGTTGTTCCGTTTCACTTGAAAATGCGGCAAAAGCTTTATTAGCCTTGCTTTGATAGGTGCGATGAATATTAGTCATAAAATCTTCAACAGAAGGAGAGGTAACTAATTCACCTTCACGTTGTACACATTCAAGATCCCCCTCATTTGTATATTTCAAAGAGTGTAAAATGACATTTTTGGTTGATATGCTCATGATTTCGTATCCAAATGATAAAATTAAGCGATGATTAAAAGAAATTCTGAGTATTCCCCAAAAATTAATTAACCGAACACGTTTACTAGGGTATTATTGCACTATTCTAATTATCTTTTATAGGTTAGCAAAATAAAATGCCAATTATTTCAAAATATTCAAATAAAAAAATCGAATCAATCCTCAATGAAGTAATTGATGTACTACATAAGAATGATGTCTCAATCGATCTTAGCTTGATGATCTTAGGCAATAGCATTACACACATCATCAACAATGAAGTGCCAGAGCATAAGCGCGAAGAAATTTCAGAAAAATTTATGAAGGCCTTATCTTCGTCTATAAAAGTAAAGCCAACCTCAAGCAAAGCTAAATAATCAAATGGTAGAAACAGGCCACCCCTTTCACGACAGAGTTTCCCGATTAGTTAATTGGGCGCATTGGTTTACATTTTTTAATGTTGTCGTGATCAGCCTGATCAGTGTTCGTTATATTATTTATGCAGGCATCGCAGAAACACCTTTAGGTATTGTTTATCAACTAATTAGTCTGGTTAGCCACTTTAGTTTTTTAGCGGC
>JAGLDN010000315.1 GCA_023145575.1 Psychromonas sp. | reverse complement strand
TAAACAAAGATCAACAGCCCCTAGCGTAGAAAAATAAAGGGTTAACAAAACAGCCTATTTTACTTGCTGCAAAATCTCTTTTTTCAGTGATTTTTATATTTATGATCTGAACGGTGCACTTTTTCTGGCTCTCCTGCTTTTGAAGTTCACTCAAAAGTGTAAATTATATTATAATCTGATGTTATTCTTTAAACTAAGATATCAGATGAAAAACTGTTAAAGTATCGCTATGAATAAAAATAAACAAATATTTGAGCTTTATATTGATTACCTTGTAACTTCATTCAGCTCTAAGCCGTGACTGGCTTATCGAATCATCTAGATGGAAATATTAGTCACGATCAATTTACTCGCTTATTATCCCATAAACAGTTTACTTCTGTTTGCTATCCCGCAATCAGTTTATTTCTGCTGACTTGTGGCAAATGAAAAAATAATTTACGCGAGATTGAGTCTGATGATCTCGTTTTAATCTTTGACAATACAGTTCAAACTAAAGCATTTTAGAATGAAAACTAGCTTATTAGTTGGCACTTTGATTATACTGTTGGTCGCTGAGTGAAGGAGATAAACTTGCTCAATTCTATTTATCATTCTGGTCAATTAAGTATACCGATTGCCTCTAAACTCATTATTAACTGATGTTACGCCTTGTGCAAGTCTCAACTGCGTAACATCAGTTATTTAACAGAATTAAATTGCGACGAACAGCTTCATAGTGGATCAGTTTAAAATCTGTAGATTTATACCCATCAAAAAAAACTGAAATTTAAGTGGTATTCGAGTAAGCTAAATTCATTGAAGGACTTTTCATGTGACATGTTGTGTTTTTAGGTTCAATAAGTGCCACAAAAGGAGCTTGTTGATTTTATCTAATGCATTGAATGATAATCTTACACTGCCTGCTCATCGGCTCTACACCAAATTAAAATGCAAACTTTAATTGGTCAAGAGTTATTTTATAACAACCTAAATTGTTGCAATTCACCTATCTTGTTGTGGCGTGAACTCGAATTTTTATGAATCGATGTATATCTTATGTGGCAAGTAAAGTATTTTTACGTTGTATGGATATATGTGGTCATGTTATTTTCACACATTTAAAATGGGATATTAATGTATAAGTCACAATTACAAAAAAAATCACAAGCTGCAGATTATGGCGTTTATTTTTTTGGGACAAATCCCCCTAAAATAAATATTGCAATAGATGAAGTTGCCAGCATTGCAGATAGTTTATTATTACGACTGGAATCATTGGATTATGACGGATTAATTGTTTATGACATTCAAGATGAGGGAACTCGAACATCAGTACCTCGACCATTTCCTTATTGCGTAAGGCATGATCCCAGGCTGTATTCGCAAATTTTACATGATAAAAGCGGGAGATCAGTGATTACCTATAAAAGTGTCTCACAAGGTAATGCCGATGATTTTTCTCTTTGGCTGTCTGAAGCATGGCATCGATATGCAGTTAGAGATTTAGTGTTAGTTGGAAGCCCATCGAGTGAAGGGGAAATAAAACTTTCATTAACAGATGCTTATAAAACACTCAATGCACATGCATGTAATTTTTACCTAGGGGGGGTGACAATTGCAGAGCGGCACATCAAAAAAAATGATGAGTATTTAAGAATATTGGCGAAAGAGGTTCATGGTTGTGAATATTTTATTACACAATCCGTTTATAATTCGCAAGCGACTATCGATTTTTTAACCCGTTATGCATTTGAATGTAAAGCAAGAAGTATTGCACCTCGGCGAATTATTTTAACCTTTTCTCCTTGTGGAAGTGTAAAAACACTTGCCTTTATCGAATGGCTTGGAATTTCAGTGCCTGAAGCGACAAAATTACGTATTTTGCAGGCAGATGATCCGCTTAAAGAATCATTATTGATTAATCGAAACAATTTTGAACAAATAGTCGAAGCTTGTTTGCCGTTTGGTATTCCGTTAGGTATTAATATTGAAAGTTTAACGCATAATAAAGAAGAAACCGATGCGGCTATTTTGCTCTTTAAACTCCTAAAAGCAATGCTTGATCTTAAGCTTGCAGAGCAGCAACTATGAGTCAGCATGAGAGCATTTTATTTTAAGAGAGTTAGTTTATCAACTTCCTACTAGAATAATATTAATCTTATTAAGGGCTGAATTTGCGCTTTCTTGTTATCATACGAAATTAATAATTTTATCTTGTTCGTTTTTTATAAAAGTATGAAGTTGATTGTTCAAATGCGGCTGATTTGATAAACTGTTTGACCATCGTATATTCACTTTGCAATGTGAATTTAAAAAAACAAAGAGACAGTGTTAACAATCTACTTCTACTTTGAAATTTAAAGGTTACCATGACAACTAAATATATTTTTGTGACAGGTGGCGTGGTTTCGTCTCTTGGAAAAGGTATTACTGCAGGCTCACTTGGAGCTATTCTTGAAGCACGCGAACTTGATGTTACTATTCTTAAGTTAGATCCTTATATTAATATTGATCCAGGCACGATGAGTCCAACGCAGCATGGTGAAGTCTTTGTTACCGAGGATGGCGCGGAAACAGATTTAGATTTGGGTCATTATGAGCGCTTTATTCGTACAAAGATGAGCAAGCGGAATAACTTTACAACAGGTCGCATTTACTCAGATGTATTAGCCAAAGAACGTAGTGGTGATTACCTTGGTGCAACCATTCAAGTTATTCCTCATATTACAGATGAAATTCAGGCACGTATTAAAGCAGGTGGTGAGGGGCACGATATTGCTATTGTTGAGCTAGGTGGCACGGTAGGAGATATTGAATCACAACCATTTATAGAAGCGATTCGTCAGTTAGGCTTAAAAATTGGGCATGAAAATGCAATTTATATACACTTGACATTGTTACCTTATTTAAAAACCGCAGGTGAAGTAAAAACAAAACCGACGCAACATTCAGTAAAAGTATTGCGTAGTTTAGGTATTCAGCCAGATATTTTAATTTGTAGAAGTGAAGTAAGTTTTCCTTTAAATGAACGGGCTAAAATTGCACTTTTTTGTAATGTACAAGATAAAGCCGTTATTTCATTGCGTGATGTTGACTCAATTTATAAAATTCCAGCGCTATTGAAAGCGCAAGGTTTAGCTGAAATTTGCGTTAAACGCTTTGGATTAACCTGTCCTGAATCTGATTTAACCGAGTGGGAGAGGGTTGTTTATGAAGAAGCTAATACAACAATCGAAGTTGTAATTGGTATGGTAGGCAAATATGTTGAGTTACCAGATGCCTATAAATCAGTTAATGAAGCACTTAAACATGGAGGGTTGAAAAACTTAGCAAAAATTAAAATTAAATATATCGACGCGGAGGATGTTGAATCTAAAGGTGTTTCAGTTCTTTCTGATGTTGACGCCATTCTCGTACCTGGTGGTTTTGGTGCTCGAGGTATTGAAGGTAAAATTCTTGCCGCACAATATGCACGAGAAAATAAAATTCCTTATCTTGGTATTTGTTTAGGGCTTCAAGTTGCACTAATTGAACTTGCACGAAATGTCGCAGGCTTGTCAAACGCAAATTCAACAGAGTTTAATCCCGACTGTGAACATGCCGTAGTTGGTTTGCTCACTGAATGGATTGACAAATCAGGTGAAGTTAAAAAACGCAATGAAACTTCTGATTTAGGCGGAACAATGCGCTTGGGTGCTCAACTTTGTCATTTAAAAGAGGGATCTCAAGTCTTTGAAATGTATGGCTGTGCAGCAATCTTTGAGCGCCATCGTCATCGTTATGAAGTGAATAATAACTTATTACCTATTTTAGAAAAAGCGGGCTTGTTGGTGACGGGCTTATCAGAAGACAAAAAGTTAGTTGAAATCATTGAATATTCAAATCATCCGTGGTTTGTTGCAGTACAATTCCACCCTGAATTTACATCAACACCTCGTGATGGTCATCCATTGATCAAAGGTTTCGTAAAATCGGCGATAGAACATCAGAAAGGTAAATGTAATTAACATTATCATTAGATTTTTGTTGACAATAACCGTTGTTTTTGTTAAAGGTTATTTCATTCAAAGTTTTATCACAAATTGAAAATATAAATAATTTTAAGTGATTAGTTTTTATTAAATATAAAGGAGACGCTATATGTCTAAAATTGTAAAAGTACATGGTCGTGAAATATTGGATTCACGAGGTAATCCAACGGTTGAAGCTGAAGTTCATTTAGAAAACGGGTCAATCGGTATGGCAGCGGCTCCTTCAGGAGCATCGACCGGCTCTCGTGAAGCACTAGAATTACGTGATGGCGACAAAACACGTTACTTAGGTAAAGGTGTTCTTAAAGCGGTTGCTGCTGTAAACGGTCCAATTGCTGATGCATTGATGGGCAAAGATGCATTGCAACAATCTGTTCTTGATCAAATAATGATTGATTTAGACGGCACTGAAAATAAAGCTAAATTTGGTGCAAATGCAATCTTAGCTGTTTCCTTAGCTGCTGCAAAAGCCGCTGCTATTTATAAGAAAGTACCTCTATACGCGCACATTGCGGATTTAAATAACACATCTGGTGTTTACTCTATGCCACTGCCAATGATGAACATCATTAATGGTGGTGAACACGCCGATAACTCTGTCGATATTCAAGAATTTATGATTCAACCTGTTGGAGCCACTACCTTTCGTGAAGGTCTACGTATGGGTGCTGAAGTATTCCATAGCCTTGCTAAAGTACTTAAAGCTGACGGTCACTCAACTGCTGTTGGTGATGAAGGTGGTTTCGCACCAAATCTTCCATCTAACGCTGCTGCACTTGCTGCAATCAAAGTTGCTGTTGCAAACGCTGGTTACGAGCTAGGTAAAGACATCACATTAGCGATGGATTGTGCGGCTTCTGAGTTCTACAACAAAGAAACTGGTAACTATGAACTAAAAGGTGAAGGCAAAACATTTTCATCGGAAGAGTTTAACTACTTTCTTGAAGGGCTTGTTAAAGATTACCCTATCGTATCTATCGAAGATGGTCTTGACGAGTCTGATTGGGCTGGTTTCAAACACCAAACTGAACTTCTTGGCGACAAAATACAATTAGTTGGTGACGATTTATTCGTAACAAATACTAAAATCCTTAAGCGTGGTATTGATGAAGGTATTACTAACTCAATCCTAATCAAATTTAACCAAATTGGTTCACTAACTGAAACGTTAGCGGCAATCAAAATGGCTAAAGATGCTGGTTTCACTGCTGTTATATCTCACCGTTCAGGCGAAACTGAAGATTCAACAATTGCTGATCTAGCTGTTGGTACTGCTGCAGGCCAAATCAAAACTGGTTCTTTAAGCCGTTCTGATCGTGTTGCTAAGTACAACCAACTTCTACGCATCGAAGAAGCTCTAGGTGAAAAAGCACCTTACCGTGGTCTTGCTGAAGTTAAAGGCAGCTTTAACTTCTAAATTTATACGAACCTGCACAAATTTGGGCTCTTATAGCTCAAGTTGGAAACGCCTGGTTTAATCGTTTGTTTCACAGGCGAAATTTTCTAAACGATCTGGAAAAGTTATAATTCAAGTAGTCTATTTTCTGATCCTCTTTGTTTGCATTAAAGTTCAAACCATTAATATTTTTTCATAGGATCCTTTGCTGATCTTTTCGGATATGAAAAAGATGAATGGTACGATGTGCTTAATAAAGAGGATTTAAATGGGCGAAAACGCTAGTGATTTACAGCTAAAAAAGAAATAAAGATCAACGCTAAAACAACTGTATTTATCGTCGATGACTGTGTTAAAACGAGAACAGGTAAAAGCATGCTAGGCGCTTCAAGTCATTTTGAGCATTTAACCTCTAGATGTGTAATGAGCAACAAATTTTAACACTCGCACGATCAAACGAAGCGCGATTTGTACCATTCGATAACGAAATTTCTCAGTAATTCTCTAAAGAGCAAATGGTTGATCACAAATTTAAAGATCTACGCAGTATTGTAGCAAAGCGTTATAAATTATCTCAGGCGTAGACAAAACCAGAGATGCTAATTTCGATGATCAAAAGAGCATAGAAATTAGGTATTTAAGCGGATTATCTTTTAGCTGATCCTTGGCTTGGCACTAATAAAATCAACAGAATAACTGAAGAACAATCACTTACAGCTATTGTGAGGATGAAAAAGCTCAAAATGAAATACAGATTTACAAACGATGGCATTACGTACTTACTCAATTTTCAAGCGTTATTTAATGAGAAAATAAAGGGTAATTGAGATTGAGTTCAACGCGTTATGTATAAAAGTAAATCGATTGTTGTTGAGTTGAATTTGGCGACAACAATCGATGAGACAGATCACTGCACAAAAGTAAAATTGCTATATGTGCGTTCTCTAGATGAAGGCAAATAAGAAGCAAGTAAAATGATTGGGCAGTTTTTTTAACAACTGATCCATGGCAAGAGACGACAAAAATTTTAGCAGTTTATGCATTGCGTTGGGGTATTGACGTTTACTTTAAGGAGGCAAAGCAAAAACTTGGTTTTTTAAAATAGCAAAGTCGACATTACGCAGATTATATTACATAAATTATCTTACTAGTTTAAGTTTTAGTTTTAGTTTATTGCTTTATGCAAAAAAACAAACTCAAGTAGTGGGTGTTATTTGCGCACGAACTGGTATAGAAGAAACATTAACAAGCTTAAATTTTGTTCGTAAATTATGGTGTGTTTTTAAGGCAATTATCACAGGATCGTTAAGTGAGATGTTATTTTTGACGGGAAAAGATCGAGTAAATACTTTATAAAATATTGAAAACTTGGTTAAGCAGCTTTTTAAAGAAACAATGCAAATGGACAGTTTCACGCGCCGGCAAGAGGCATTACAATAACTAATAGAAGAATTTGCAATCAAATTTAGTCTCATTTTCAATTACTTAAACCCAGAAACTTGAGTGATAATACCGCTCTTCGTTACAACAATCGTGAAGTGAACAAGTATTAATATTGTTTTGTCTTTATCTGACAAACGAGCTGAAGCCTAAAAAGGCATCTTACATAACATGGGTATAATTGATCTGATTTTAAAGATAACAAGCTTAATCGCAGTGTAAACTGTGTTATATTTATTTTCTGATAAAATCTGTTTTTTAACTTTCGGAATTTATATGCGCTTATTTATGTCTGTATTGTTGGTTTTACTTGCTTTGCAGCAATATTCACTGTGGTTTGGAAAAAATGGTATAAAAGAAAACCATCGCCTTGCAGTGCAGGTTAATATTGCATTAAACAAAAATAAAGTATTGATTGAGCGAAATCAATTGATGTATGCACAAATATATAATCTAAAAAATAGAAAAGGCGCGATTGAAGAGAACGCGCGAAATGAACTTGGTTTAATTAAAAAAGGGGAGACGTTTTTTAGGATCGTGCCGCGCGAAGAGAATTATGAATAAAGATTTTTTTAGCGCGGTTATTGTTGCTGCGGGAGTTGGTAAACGCGTGGGCACCGATATTCCAAAACAATATTTACAACTGCTTGATCGTACAATGATAGAGCACAGTTTGCATCCCTTCTTGGAGCACCCTAAAATTGTTGAGGTTATTGTATCACTCGCAAAAAATGATCAGTGGTTTGATAATTTAATTGTTTCTAAACACCCCAAAGTGCGTGTTGTTATTGGTGGAAAAAAGCGTGTTGATTCTGTGCTTGCGGCACTCAATGTGATTGATAAAGAAAATTATGTATTAGTGCATGATGCTGCAAGGCCGTGTATTTGTATAGGTGATATTGATAAACTTTTGTCGCAAGTGACTAAAAATAAAGCTTGTGCAATTTTAGGAACAAAAGTACGAGATACGATGAAGCGTACTTTTACAAAGGATCAAATAAAGCATACGGTTGAACGCAATGATTTATGGCATGCATTAACACCTCAACTCTTTCCAAACCAGTTACTTATTGATGCAATTAATCAAAATAAAACACCCGATAAAATAACAGATGAGGCCTCTGCAATGGAAATGGCTGGTTTTCCTGTTGTTATTGTCGAAGGGCAAAGTAATAATATAAAAGTAACTCAACATGAAGACATATCGCTTGCAGAGTTCTTTTTAAAGCTAAATACAAAGGCATTTATATGACGCGCATTGGGCATGGTTTTGATGTTCATAAATTTGGTGGTAATGGGCCAATTAAGCTAGGAGGAGTAACTATCCCACATGATGAGGGATTAATTGCGCATTCTGATGGCGATGTTGTTTTACATGCGCTTTGTGATGCTTTGTTAGGGGCTGTGGCATTAGGTGATATCGGCGTGCATTTTCCCGATAGTGATCCGGCTTTTGGGGGAATAGATAGCCGAAAGTTATTGGAGCATGTTTTTCAAAAAGTCATGTCGAAGGGTTATAAAATTGGCAACCTTGATATTACAATCGTTGCACAAACGCCGAAGATGGCGCCTTATATTGACCAAATGCGCACAGCAATTTCTTCAATATTAGAAACGCATATTGATAATGTAAACATTAAAGCAACAACAACGGAAAAGCTTGGCTATACAGGCAGAAAAGAAGGCATTGCAACATATGCTGTTGTGTTATTAATAAATGAGTAATGGATGAACACAGTTAACAACATTGAGCAAGGTGGCAATAAAGTCGATTTTTATCCACTTGATTTTGAATACTTGTATGGTATACCAATTAGTACAGGGGTTTTTAAAGGATCATATGAAGATTTTAATGTCGTTGAAGATTTAGGTTTTGAGTTGTCAGGTGATGGTGAACATGTTTGCTTATGGGTTAATAAGGTCGGAGAAAATACTCAATATATTGCCAAACAACTCGCTAAATTTGCAAATATTCCCGCTAAAAATGTTAGCTATGCAGGGCTTAAAGATCGTCAAGGCGACACAACTCAATGGTTTTCATTACATATTCCTGGAAAAAATACACCTGATTTCTCCTTCGTAGATTTGAGTGGCGTCAGCATTCTTAAAATAATTCGCCATCATAAAAAAATAAAAATTGGCGCATTATCAGGGAATTTTTTCTCCATTGTTTTGCGTGATATTAGCGATAAAAAAGCGGTCAAAGAGTCTTTGAAGCGAGTATCTAAAGGTGTGCCTAATTACTTTGGTCTGCAACGCTTTGGCCATGCTGGGCATAATATTAGTTCGGCGCTTAAAATGTTTGCAGGGCGTTCTATTAAAGATCGTTTTAAGCGAGGGATGTATCTAAGCGCGGCAAGAAGTTACTTATTCAATTATGTGGTATCAAAGCGTATTAAAGATAATACCTTTATGAGCCCAATTGTTGGGGATTGTGTTCAATTTGTCACAAATAGATCTTTTTTTCCTTTGCTTGATCTTAATGACGTGAATTTGCATCGACTTCATAGTCGCAAAACGTGTTTGACAGCCCCGTTATGGGGAGCAGGCAATTTGTCTTCAGTACTAGATGCGCAGCAATATGAAATTAAGATACTTTCTGATTTTCCAGCACTACAAGCAGGACTTGCCACAAACAAGTTAAAACAAGCGCGTCGTCCGTTAATGTTAGTGCCAACTGATTTATCGTCACAGTGGTTAGATGAAAAAACGGTTAAAATTAATTTCTACCTTTCTGCGGGTAGTTATGCAACGTCAATTTTAAGAGAGATAATTAAATGATTTTATTGAGTAATGATGATGGTGTTTTCGCAAAAGGATTATCTATTTTATCAGATACATTAGCGCGAATAGATGATATTGAAGTTTATGCTCCTGAAAATAATCGTAGTGGGGTTAGTAATGCAATAACGCTTGAAAACCCGTTGCGTGTTCAAAAGTTAAATAATGGTTTTAATTCGGTTTCTGGTACGCCAACCGATTGTGTGCATCTTGCATTAAATAAACTCTGCAAGGTTCAACCTCAGCTTGTTGTTTCAGGTATTAATGAAGGAGCCAATCTAGGAGATGATGTACTTTATTCAGGTACTATTGCCGCAGCAATTGAAGGGCGTTTTTTAGCATTACCTGCGGTAGCGGTCTCATTGGTCGGGAAAAAGCATTTCGAAAGTGCTGCGCGTTATGCCGAAATTATTGTGAAGAAACTGATCAATGAACCGCTTCAAAGTCATCAAGTATTAAATATCAATGTGCCAGATTTACCTTTTGATGAAATTAAAGGCATTAAGGTTACTCGGTTAGGAAAACGCCATCCCGCAAATAAAATAATAAAAGCAGTTGATCCAAGAGATCGAGAAATGTTTTGGATCGGACCAAGTGGCGAGGTAAATGATGATAGTGAGGGGACTGATTTTCATGCAATTAAACAGGATTATGTATCAATTACACCGTTAAAAATAGACTTAACGGCAATTGACCAAATACAAATCGTGTATGATTGGTTAGATTTAGAATGAAGACAACAAAGACAGTTTATGAAAATATTTTCACCTTTATATGATAAAGCGCTTGTTTGGTCTAAGCATAAGCATGCGGCATCAATCCTTTACTTAATAGCCTTTGTCGAAGCTATCTTTTGGCCTATACCCGTCGATATTATGCTTGTTCCAATGGCAATTGCTACTCGAGACAAAGCATGGCGATATGCAGCTGGAGTGACATTTTTTTCTGTTTTTGGTGGCGCGTTTGGCTATTATTTGGGGCATGTGCTTTATGGTCCAGTAGTACATCCGTTTATAGAATTTATGGGTTATCAAGATAAATTAGCAATGGCTCAAAACTGGTTCAGTAAATGGGGGGTAATGGTTATTTTTATAGCAAGTTTTACACCGATCCCTTTTAAAATCTTTACCCTGACGGCTGGCATCATCAATATGGCTTTTCTACCCTTTATCCTTACAGCATTAATTGGTCGTAGTTTGCGTTTTTTTTTAGTCTCTGGCTTGGTAGTGATAGGTGGTGAAAAAATGGCAGATAAATTGAGCAGATATATTGATGTTTTAGGATGGATCACTATAATTGTTGCCATCATCTTTTATTTTTCGCTAAAAAATTAAATTTGTTTACATTAGTTAATAACGGTTTGAATTTTTGAATGATAATTGGTAATTGGTAATTGGAAAAAGTATGATTGAAGAATTGATTTGGTGGGTAACGGCTTTGTTGAATAATTTGAATAGAGGAAGAAAGCTTTTCAATGAAAAAATGTAGGTTGTTATTTGTGCTGTTTTTTTTTGTTGTTGCCTGCACGTCATCAATACATCGTGCTGCTGTTCGAGATATAACAAAAAAGACTAAAGCGAGAGCGTACAATAAAAAGGGAGGTTACCGCGCAGGCTCGACATATATTGTTAAGTTTGGTGATACACTTCTTGGGATTGCTTTGCAAGCAAATGTTAGTTTTAGTCAGTTAGTATTATATAATAATTTAAAATCCCCGTATTTAATAAAAGAAGGTCAGGTCTTAAATTTAAAACAAAATCAAACGGTTAATGAACATAAATACAGTGATCAATATCGAATAAATAGTAAAATAACTCAAAAAACACAACAAAAGGTTGCACCAAAAAAAGCAAAGACATATTCTAAGAAGTATATTGTGAAAAAAAATGGTACTAAAGAAATAGTAAGATGGGTTTGGCCTTCAAATGGTAAGTTGATTAAAGGATTTTCATTTTCTGATACTGAGTTGCAAGGTATTCGAATTGCTGCTAAACGCGATAGTGCTGTAAATGCGGCTGCAGATGGCAAGGTTGTTTATGTAGGTAGTGGTTTGCGTGGTTATGGTAAATTGATTATTATTAAACATAATAATGATTATTTAAGCGCTTATGCCCATAATGATAAATTGCTTGTAAAAGAAGATCAGAAAGTTAAAAAAGGACAAAAGATTGCGTTAATGGGAGATACGGGTGCGAATAAAGTTTATTTACACTTTGAAATCCGCTACAAAGGAAAGTCAGTTGATCCTCTACAATACTTACCTAAGAGATAAAAACAAGTAAAATAGAATAATTAACAAGGTGTTATGGATGACAAATAACGTTAAATCATCTGATTTTGCTAAAAATGATGCAGAAATTGTTGATAAATCCGATTCAAAATTAAGTGTGGCGGATGCCACTCAACTGTACTTGAGTGATATAGGTTTTGCTCCTCTTTTAACCGCCGAAGAAGAAATTTATTTTTCTCGTAAAGCATTACGTGGTGACGCTCCGGCTCGCAAAAGGATGATTGAAAGTAATTTGCGACTTGTTGTTAAAATTGCGCGTAGATATAATAATCGTGGTCTTTCATTACTTGATCTTGCGGAAGAAGGAAACATGGGGCTTATGCGCGCGGTTGAAAAATTTGATCCTGAAAAAGGTTTTCGTTTTTCAACTTATGCCACTTGGTGGATACGTCAAACCATCGAACGTGCTCTTATGAATCAAACAAGGACCATTCGGCTACCCGTTCATATTGTCAAGCGCTTAAATGTATTTTTAAGGACATCTCGTGAACTAGCCCACAAATTAGAACAAGAGCCAAATGCTCACGATATTGCGCGAGAGTTAGATATTCCAGTCAAAGAAGTAGCCCATATTTTAAAAATAAGCGAGCGGATCAGATCTGTTGATAACCACGTTGGTCAGGATAAGGATCATCACTTATTAAATTTAATCCCAGCCCATTCAAATTCAAATCCTGCGAACGAAATTGAAATTAAAGATATGAAGTTACGCATTATTGATTGGCTCGAAGAATTAGCGCCAATTCAATGCGAAATATTAGCCCGACGTTTTGGTTTGATGGGATATGAAGCGGGCACACTTGAACGTGTTGGAATAGCAGTCGGTTTGACGCGGGAACGAGTACGTCAAATTCAAGTTGAGGGACTTAAAAAATTAAAAGAAATACTTGGTGAGCAAGGTTTTACTATAGATGCACTTTTTCGAATATAATATCACCAAAAACCAATGTAAATGCTAAAACAAGTTAGTTCCTTCTTGGTAATATCGCTATAATTTTCACCGAATGTAGACACAAATTATACCTTTACCTAAAGAAATTATCAAATGAGTTATTGACTTGAAAATCTGTAATGCTAATGACAATAAATAGATTTTCTACTTTACTGCTTAAAATAACTTGCTTGTGTGTTGTAGGTTTCGTAAAAGAAGTCGGCATTTACTATTAACTTACGGCTTTAATGAAAGCTGTTTTTACTGAGACACTTCAAATCACATATTTAATGTCATTGGAATATACGTGTTACCATTTAAGGTGCAAAATATTGTAAGTGTTGAGGTAAACATATCTTATGCGCAAAGTTTCCGATCTAACTTGTTGCATCGATACTTGTGTACTTTGAACATGCCTGCCTTGCGTCGGGGTAACAGCTTGAAAACAAATCAAATAAAGTTTAAATGTGCCTTTTTCATTTAAACGCAGGTAATTAATTAATGAGGGGTACAGCTTGCCAAGATCAAAGCCCGTTGGTCGCCTGCTCTGCTTATTATGAAAACAAGGTTACAACAATGTAAAAGGGAGTAACCAGTTAAGAATTGACTTCTTTTTGTTAATTGTATCGAAAATGATTAACGCAGTTAATCGTTGATAGGTGACATGCTGTGCCTTGGGTTGATATCCTAGATAATGCCTGATAAAACATCTTTACGTCACATTGATATATGTTCATTACTGCCAATCACTTCTCAATTTTTATTTACGCCTTTGCTTTATATTTTTACTGGATATTTTTTGTGCTTAGATAAGTTAGTGAAATAGCAAAATTTAGTGATAAAAATTATTAATTTAACTTGGTGTAGTGCGATTATTTTTTATTACCCAGAAAAAAATAAAAAACAAGTATAAATTCTTGCATGTTTTGTTATAATTTAGACTTGGTATTGTTCAAAAGTTTTTACCTAGTCACTCACATGGATCCTAAGACAAAGTGTTACATATCCGTTGGTGATTAGATAACATGAGTCATACCTATTTTGAGTCATTTAACGAAGGAATAAGCATGCTCGATTTTTTGAATACAGATATTGACCCACAAGAAACATCTGAATGGCTTGAAGCACTTGAAGCGGTTATTGAAGAAGAAGGGACAGATCGTGCCCATTTTTTGCTTAATAAATTAATTGATAAAACACGCCGTAACGGAGGTTATTTACCTTTTAATGCAACCACTGCTTATCTTAATACTATTACGCCATCACAAGAGCCCCAATTCCCTGGTGATTTACCGTTAGAACGTCGAATTCGAGCCATTATTCGTTGGAATGCATTAATAATGGTTTTACGCGCGTCGAAGAAAAATTTGGAACTTGGAGGGCATATTTCTAGCTTTGCATCATCAGCGCTTATTTATGATGTTGCATTTAATCACTTCTTTCGCGGACCAAGTGATACAGATGGCGGTGATTTAGTTTATTTTCAAGGTCATATTTCACCAGGTATCTATTCTCGTTCTTTTCTAGAAGGGCGCATTTCTGAAGATCAACTTGATAATTTTCGCCAAGAGGTCGATGGCAAAGGTATCCCCTCATACCCACATCCAAGATTACTGCCTGAATATTGGCAGTTCCCAACGGTGTCGATGGGTCTTGGACCAATTTCAGCAATTTATCAAGCGCGTTTTCTTAAATACTTGACAGATCGTGGCATTAAAGATTGTTCAAAACAAAAAGTGTATGCTTATCTTGGCGATGGTGAAGTTGATGAGCCAGAATCATTAGGCGCAATTGGGATGGCTTCACGTGAAAAACTTGATAACTTAGTCTTTGTTGTAAACTGTAATCTACAACGTCTTGATGGCCCAGTTCGTGGCAATGGAAAAATCATTCAGGAGCTTGAAGGTACATTTCGAGGTGCCGGCTGGGAAGTGATTAAAGTTATCTGGGGGCGTTACTGGGATGCCTTGCTTGCACAAGATAAAACAGGTAAATTATTGCAGTTAATGGAAGAAACGGTAGACGGTGAATACCAGAATTATAAGGAAAAAGGGGGAGCTTATACGCGTAAGCATTTCTTTGGAAAACACCCAGAAACAGCAGAAATGGTTGCCAACATGTCAGATGATGATATTTATCGTTTGAACCGCGGTGGTCATGATCCTCTTAAAGTGTATGCTGCTTATAAAAAAGCAACAGAGATAAAAGATCGCCCTTGTGTACTATTAATCAAAACTGTGAAAGGTTATGGCATGGGGAACGCGGGAGAAGGAAAAAACATTGCGCATGGCGTTAAAAAAATGGCACCTGAGGCAATTAAACATTACCGAGATCGTTTCAATATCCCTATTGCAGATGAAGATTTAGAAAAGCTTCCTTATTATCGCCCTGGAGCTGATTCTGAAGAAGTTAAATATTTGCTAAATCGTCGCGCGGCATTAAAAGGTTGCTTACCCAAACGTCGCATGAAAACCTCCGTTGAGCTTGAAATTCCGAAATTGAGTGCGTTCAAAGTAGTTACTGCCGGGTCTAATGGGCGACAAATTTCAACAACAATGGTCTTTGTTCGTGTCCTAACGATATTATTAAAAGATAAAGCGATTGGAAAACATATCGTGCCAATCATTCCTGATGAAGCGCGTACTTTTGGCATGGAAGGTTTATTCCGCCAAGTCGGTATATATTCCCGTGAAGGTCAAAAATACACCCCGCAAGACAGAGAACAAGTTGCTTATTATCGTGAAGATAAAGAGGGCCAAGTACTTCAAGAAGGTATTAATGAATTAGGCGCTATGTGTGATTGGGTTGCTGCTGGAACGTCTTACAGTACGAATGATGTGCCAATGATTCCATTGTATATCTACTACTCTATGTTTGGTTTTCAACGTATTGGTGATATGGCATGGGCAGCAGGCGATCAACGTGCGCGAGGCTTTATGATTGGTGGTACCGCGGGTCGTACAACACTCAATGGTGAAGGCCTGCAGCATGAAGATGGTCAGAGTCATATCCAGGCAAATGTTATTCCAAGTTGTATTACATATGATCCAACTTACGGTTATGAAGTGGCAGTTATCATACAAGACGGTATGAAGCGCATGTATGAGGATCAAGAAGATATCTTTTATTACATTACGGTGATGAATGAAAATTATGTGCAACCCGAAATGCCAGAAGGTATCGAAGAAGGTATTTGTAAAGGTATTTACAAGCTTGATACTGTCAAGGGCTCTGGAAAAGCGAAAGTTCAGCTGTTAAGCTCAGGTACTATCATGATTGAAGTACGCAAAGCAGCAGATATTCTAGCAAATGATTATGGTATCGATTCGACGATATTTAGCACCACCTCTTTTAACGAATTAACACGAGATGGGCAAGAAGTTGATCGTGTAAACACTTTTAATCCTGAAGCTGTTGAGCAAAAAGCTTATATTACAAAGCAACTTGAAGAAGGTGTGTTAACGGTTGCTTGTACGGATTACATGAAGTCATATGCCGAGCAGGTTCGTGCATATATTCCAGGACCTTATCGTGTATTAGGCACAGATGGTTTTGGTCGCAGTGATAGTCGTGAAAATTTACGTCGTCATTTTGAGGTTAATGCAAGTTATGTCGTGGTTGCAACATTACATGAGCTAGCAAAAATGAATGTGATTGATCGATCTATTGTAACAAAAGCGATTACTAAATTTGATATTGATGTAAACAAAATCAACCCTTTACTTGCGTAATAAATTTGAAAGCCAAGTGTTTTATAGGAAGTTATTTCAAATGGTAACGTCTGATCAGTCAATTATGCTAAGATGCATGGTATAAAAATCACATCTAGAATGGTTAATTACGTTAATCATTCTAGAGAGAGGATTTTATCGACAGACGATTATCATAGCTTCTTGTTGATACGTCACATGCTGCTCCTTGTTTGGCACTAAAATTCCTGCCTGAGAAAGCATATATACCCATGTGACGTAAAATTGCTATATCATGCTTTAGCTCTGACATCAGAGCAAGGCGTTACAGCAGGTCTATCAACGATTTGCGATTCTAATCGTTTAACCGTTGCATTAACTAATGTATATTAATAATTTATTGGTTTCTCCATTTTCGAAAGTTATAACGAAGCAGTGGTGTTCGAGCTTATGCCTGGAAGGGCAAGGCAATTAGTACCAATCAACAAAATTATAAAATCTCGACTTAGAATAATTAGACTTTATTTTATGCATAGTAGCTTGGTGCTATTTGCTAGGCTGACTTTGCATTTTAAGTATCATGGGTATAAATATAACTTCTCTATAAACGATACTTTCTTTTCTATAGGAAAAAACATGTCCCAATTAAAAGAGTTTTTACTGCCTGATATTGGTGCTGATGCTGCTAATATCACTGAAATTTTGGTTTCTGTGGGGGATAGCATTGCACTAGATCAAGATATTTTAAGCATAGAAGGTGATAAAGCCGCAATGGATGTTCCCTCATCAGTTGCTGGTATTGTAAAAGAAATAAAGGTTTCAGTGGGTGAGGATATATCTGAAGGTGCATTGGTTTTAACGGTAGAATCTACTGTGGATGCGAATGCAGTAAGCAAAAAACCGCCAGAAACTAAAACAGTGGAAAAGCCTGTAGTATCATCAGCGGCAGAAATAACTGCAGTTACTCCGACAACACAAGACGTTTGTGTACCTGATATTGGAGGCAGTGAAGTTGAAGTTATCGATGTAATGTTTGCTGTTGGTGATAGTTTTGCAAAAGATCAAGATATCCTTAGTGTTGAAGGTGATAAAGCCTCAATGGACATCCCATCCCCGTTTGCTGGGACTGTTGTCGAAGTAAAGGTTGCATTGGGTGATAAAGTATCTCAAGGGACGGTTATTTACATTGTGACAAGTGCAGCGGCGACGGCTGTGACAAGTGACGCAGCTACGGAGAAAATTACTCAAGTCACAACGTCGACGGCTGCTAAAGTAATGATGACTGAGCCTGTCAAAACCACCGCGCCGCCAGTACCGGATTATCCTTGTGACCGTGCACAAAGCAAAGGGGGATCTATTTACGCATCACCTTCTGTGCGGCGTTTATCCCGTGAATTTGGGGTTGATTTAATACAGGTCAGTGGTACTGGACGAAAAAATCGTATTTTAAAAGAAGACGTCCAACAGTTTGTTAAATATGAATTATCTCGACCTAAAGCAAATGCATCAAACATTGGCGGAGGAAACGGGATCCAAGTTATTCCTTATCCTGTAGTCGATTATGCTCAATTTGGTGAAATTGAGATTAAACCACTCTCACGCATTCAAAAAATTTCTGGCCCAACCCTGCATAGAAATTGGGTTACCATTCCACATGTGACGCAATTTGATGAGTCTGACATCACTGATTTAGAAGCGTTTCGTAAAGAGCAGAACGCAATTGCAGCCAAAAAAGAGTTAGGGATTAAAATCAGCCCGCTTGTATTTATGATGAAAGCAGTCGCGAAAGTTCTTCAAGATTTCCCTCATTTCAATGCTTCTTTATCATCAGATGGTGAAAGTTTAATTTTAAAAAAATATATCAACATAGGTATTGCTGTTGATACCCCTAATGGGTTAGTTGTGCCTGTTGTTAAAGATGTTATTAGCAGGGGGATTTTTGATCTTTCTCGTGAGCTTGGTGAGATTTCCAAGAAAGCACGCGTGGGCAAGTTAACTAAAAAAGATATGCAAGGTGGCAGCATGACGATATCAAGCCTAGGTGGTATTGGTGGTACACAGTTTTCCCCGATTGTTAATGCCCCTGAGGTTGCTATTTTAGGTGTATCAAAAGCCGCAATGAAACCAGTGTGGAATGGTAAAGAATTTTTGCCCCGCTTAATGGTTCCTCTTGCGCTTTCCTATGATCATCGCGTGGTTGATGGTGCTGATGGTGCGCGCTTCATTACTGCTATTACTTACTATTTGTCTGATTTACGCACACTAATTTTATAATAATGTTAACAGGTTGGCATTTGCCAATCTTTTGTTTTGTATTTTGCAAATAATTAAATAAAATGATATTAAATAAAAAGTCATTTAGTAGAGGTTAAAATGAGTAAAAAAATCAAAGTGCAAGTTGTTGTATTAGGTGCAGGCCCTGCGGGTTACTCTGCCGCATTTCGCGCGGCAGATTTAGGCCTTGAAGCCGTTATCATTGAAAAATTTAAAACGCTAGGTGGTGTTTGCTTGAATGTCGGTTGTATCCCATCGAAAGCCCTCTTGCATGTATCAAAAGTAATTGCAGAAGCAAAATCTCTTTCTGATCATGGAATAGTGTTTGGTAAGCCAAAAATGGATCTTGCAAAAGTACGTGGTTGGAAAGAAAAAGTGGTGTCCCAATTAACGAACGGTCTTCAAGGCATGGCTAAAATGCGTAAAGTGAATGTCGTTAATGGCTTTGCTCGATTTACGGGTGCAAACACAATTGTCGTAAAAGGTGAAAAAGAAAATACAACCATTACATTTGATCATGCAATTATTGCCGCAGGATCTCGCCCAGTAACATTACCTTTTATTCCACATGATGATCCCCGTGTTTGGGATTCAACAGATGCGCTAAAGCTTAAAAGTGTGCCTAAACGTCTACTTGTGTTAGGGGGAGGGATCATTGGTCTTGAAATGGGGACAGTATACCAATCTTTAGGCAGTGAGGTCGATGTTGTCGAATTTGCAGATCAACTTGTGCCTGCAGCAGACAAAGACATCGTCCAAATTTACTCCCGAAAAATAAAAAATAAATTCAATGTCATGTTGTCAACAAAAGTAACCGCAGTTGAAGCGAAAAAAGATGCGCTTCATGTTTCATTTGAAGGTAAAAATGCACCAGAAAAGCCAAAGACCTACGATGCTGTTTTAGTGGCAGTTGGACGTGTTCCCAATGGTCTTTCAATTGACGCTGAAAAAGCTGGCGTTATTGTCACAAAGCAAGGATTTATCGAAGTTGATAAACAAATGAAAACTAATGTCCCACATATTCTTGCTATTGGTGATGTCGTTGGTCAGCCAATGCTTGCACATAAAGGTGTGCATGAAGGTCATGTTGCAGCTGAAGTTATCTCAGGTAAAAAACATTACTTTGATCCTAAGGTAATACCATCAATTGCTTATACAGATCCAGAAATGGCATGGGTTGGTTTAACAGAAAAAGAAGCAAAAGAGCAAAAGATAAACTATGAAAAATCAGTATTTCCTTGGGCAGCTTCAGGTCGCGCTATAGCATCTGATTGCTCTGAGGGTTTGACAAAACTTCTTTTTGATAAAGACACAGATCGCATTATCGGTGGAGCGGTTGTTGGATCAAATGCTGGCGAATTGTTAGGAGAAATTGGCTTAGCAATTGAAATGGGCAGTGATGCAGAAGATCTTGCATTAACAATTCACGCGCATCCAACATTATACGAGTCAATTGGTCTAGCGGCAGAAGTGTATGAAGGTTCAATTACAGATATGCCAAATGCAAAAGCGGTAAAACGTAAATAATTTGTAGCAACTATTGAGTTGTTCGGCGGCTCAAGGAAACGCTGCAGTCACGGTATTGTTTGTTTCGTAAATACCTAAAAAAGGCTTGATCATATTTTTGAACAAGCCTTTTTTATGTTAAAAAATATACCCGTTACCAATCAAAGTGCTTTATTTATCCCCATTTGACGCAAAAATGCTTTGCCAGCCTCAATTTTGATGATCACAACAAGGCGCAATATCAGGTAATTGTTGATTATTGTAACGCAGTCTTGGTTTTCGAGCATGTGCCCCTCAGGGCAAGGCAACTACTACCATGGCGCGTTGTTATAAAATAGCTATGTAAAATAACTATTTGGGAATTAAAGTCTTTATTTTAATTCTACCTTTGGTGATTAACGCAGTTAATCACCAAGAGGGCAATTTTATGCCGAGCTACTTGCCGCAATTTGCCTATCTGACTTTGCAAAATGAAGTAACATGGGCATAAATTAAAAATACACATTTAACCCTTATTTGTTTTCGAACTGTCGTCACTACGGGTAAGCTTTGACGCCAATAGCTTCAAAGTAGATATACACATCATGCCTGCAGATGTAAATTACATTGGTATAAAGCTTAATTTCATACTATGCAAAATGGGTAAAACCTTATTCATTCATCATTAGATATTCTGCCATACTTTCAAAAATATCAGTGGTATCAATCAATATCGCAGTGAAATGTTGGATAGGCTGTGCAAAGAAACTGCTACCATCAGGCATAGTTATACAGCTCACTTCAGCAAGCGCGGTTGCCACAACAGAAGGATAAAGTATTTTCATTCTAGTAAAATTATCAGCAGGGAGATGGAAACATCCATGCACATATACTGGAACCTCAGAGAGATGCGCCTTTTTAAATTTAAGTACTTCTTGATTATACAATTGTAGTTCGCCACCAACCCAGGGATTAGTGTTCACCAAGGTTGAAGGTATAAAGTCTTTTCGTCTATCAACTGGCACAATATTTCTTGTGGGACAAGATAAAAGCTCAAATACTCTACGTATCGTAATGATATCATCATCATTTATTAAAAACTTTCCGGTATGAATTATTCCCATGCTTTCGTCATGTTTGCATGTATATAGACTTTTTGGTAAACTATTAACCATTTTAATTATTACGGCTATCACGTTTGCGATACTCCGTAATGCATGCCTGATCTGCATTAGTTCGAGTTGATTAAACTCAGAATTAGAGATATAGCTATAACCAGATCTTTCATTGCCATATCGGCAAGATTGTTTCGATACAGAATACAATTTAGCCTTAAGATATGTACATCTTCTATCATCTTGGCGCTGAAGATTAGCTTGTTGCACAGCATCATAGATATTGTCATTCTGAAGAGGTTCTATCATATTATTGATACCTATAAATTTAAAAAAAGTAATATAACCACGTAGTGTAACAAAGCTAACTCATCAAAGGTATCGACTTTCTTGATTTATAGCCGTTAGATATTAGACTTGTAGGCTAAGATTAATTCACTATAACCCTTGATAAATTTCGTATTTTGAATGATAGTTGATATCTCAATACTTTACGGAAAATGAAATAAGATTTATTTTGTAGTAGAAACAAGTGAGCAGTTGCTAAAATAGACACAATAACTTTCCATACCATAAGGCGCTAGCCTCTGGGCGTGGGTTAGTTTAGAAACTATAGCCGTAATATATCTATTAAGAATATAAAACACAGACTAGCATAATTAAAGATACTTTTCAATAAGGTTAGGGGCTGTTGTTATTTCATATTGGCAACCAAATCATTGCGCATGCTAATGCAAGCATGCTTTCAAAATTAATTTTCAACTTATCGTATCGGGTGGCTATAGCTCTAAAATGCAAATGCATTTTCCAATAAATACCTGTATTTGTACAAACACCAATCTATATCAGCATTACCAACCTTTGAATTTTCTTTCTTGGTATCATAGGTCTTGAGCTACACTCACGTATTTTATCTCTAATTACTTCTCTGTCATAACCTTTGCCTGCAATGATAAAGTCAGCTTGAGGTAATAAATCAATCAGCCCATTAGCCACTTTACTATCATGAACTTCACCACCTGTAACAATAAATTCTATGGGTAAACTATAACTATCGACAGTTAAATGAATTTTACTTGTGTTGCTACCTCGGCTTAGTCCAATTGCTTGCGGTTGATCAGCTACAGATCCAGTATCATGCTGGTGAGCGTTGACATAACTACCATCAATGAACTCCCATTGAGTGCCAGTCTCGATAGATAACGATTTGAATAACCTTCTTAATATGCCTTTTCTTGACCAAAGGAGGAATCGGCGATAAATCGTATTCCATAAACCAAAGCATTCAGGTAGATCATGCCATGGGCAGCCTACCCGTAAACAATAAAGGATACCTTCCAACTCATGTAACAAATCGGTTTTTCGAATAAAATATAAACAAAGATTAACAGCCCCTTGACATGGTTTAATAGATTCAC
>JAGLDN010000314.1 GCA_023145575.1 Psychromonas sp. | reverse complement strand
CGAAAAGTGAATAACAATTACCTAATATTGTACCTTGTTCTTACCTAATATTAGGTCTTGTTCTGATTATCGATATTGAGCCTGACAAAGCACTTTTACTTCACATGGGTATATATTCGAATCAAAAGCAAGTTCAGGGTAACTGCGAAGCATCATCGCAGCTGCAAGTCTTCCATAAATATGTGTAAGTAATCCTTATGACGAACGAATGTTTGATCCATCCTCAATGTCAGTAACTTTATTGAGCCAAGCAAATAATGCTTCAATCTGTTGCCTTTTGTGTGATCTTGCATTTGAATATTTTTTTCCTCTGTCGATAACTCTTTCTGCCCTTTTTGTTTTTTTAAAGGTGTCAATACTTTCAAGCCCTGCTCTAATTCAACCTTATCTTCATCGGATCTTTTGTAAGCTTGATTGCCAAACAGAAAATTGTATGTAGGCATCGGTCGAATTTAATCAAAAACAGGTCCATCCTGCCTCTTGGCTTCTTCAATAAAGGTTATTTCAAGATCTGCTAAGCTGGCGTCTCGTTTACGCGCAACAACATGTGCTTTCACAACGTAATAATACATTTTCTTCGTTGAGTTGTAGCCTTGACTTGCGCTCTCTGCTGCCACTTTAACTGTGTAAGCATTGTTATTCTTAGCAAGCGTAATAGGAAAAGAATCAACTAGATAAACATTGTCATCATCAGTCGATATTTTTTTTCAAAAAATCTATCAAGACAATAAATCCATTTGACAACTTGTTAACTCAATGTGCGATCGCAGCATAACCACAGCGTTTTGGAAAATGGTCACTAAGATGATATTGATCATAACCATGTATGACTGAAATTGTTCGCTAACCCTTTAATATACCGTAACAATATATTGCCATTACTTCGTCAACCGTAAATGAAACATTCTTATCGTTAGTGAACCTTTCAACATGTACATGAATTATTTTTGATATTCATTGCAGATCAGCAAATATAATGATATTAATTTATCTTTCCAATTCATGTTTTTATCTCTCTTCGTTGGTTCGCGCCTGAAGAGTAATACGATACATGGGCTGGGGTTTATTATTTTCGGCTTTCGATTCTAATATATACAGCAATATAATATGATTTAGGGGATAGAGTTATCTGCTGTTTTGCAGTGAAAGATTATGTGCTTAACTACCACATAAAATTAAAAAAACAGGTAGTTGGTTCCTATGCACTTTTTTATGTAATTTTGCTCAATCATACCAATTACGTTAAGATCTTTTCACCTTTAATTTTTATAATTTGAACACCTAGATTGGCAACCATATCATGCAGGTTCCCAATGCAAGTTTGATTTCATAGTTTATTTTTAATTTATCATACCTTGTCGCTTTCCCTCGATACTGCTTGAGGAGAGCAAAAACATTTTCAACTAAATGACGATATTTATCTAAACACCCATCAATAGCTGCGTTTGCATTATTCATTCTATGGATGTTCGCAATGTCATTTTGATCGAAGATTTGTATTGATGATTCGTTCATAATTCTGTTTAGGTAACAGGATATAGCTACAGACTTAATTCCAGGTCCTTGGTAAACTGGGGATGGTCATGTTAGATTCTGGGTTTGCATTCCCTTCCTCAATTGTAATAAGAAGTTCTAATTTATCGCAATTTTCTCTGATATCATTTCTTATTTGATGATCAAGATCAATACCAATCTCCTCAAGAACCCAAAAATTTCCTTCAACGCTACCCTGTGGAAATTGATTTTGATGCCAAGGATCAATAACAAAAGCATTTTGACCCCAAGTTTCAACGCATTTAACCAATCCTTTTCTATTTACAACAGCAAAGGGATGATTTAGACCATTGATGACCTCTAAACTAGCACCAGTTTCATATTCTGCAATAACTCCATACAACTGCGTAGCTGCCATAGCCGCAAAATCGTATGAGTTTCCTTCCTTTATATTAAAAGTGCGGTGGCCCTGCATAAACCACCCTACCGGACTTTGAGGCAACTCAACAACACTTGTCATACCAGGTAGATGTGCTCCAGCAAAAGCTCCGTCAGTAAGAAAACCCATAAGCTCCCTAGCCGTAGGAACCCTTCTTTGTTCAGGTAATGTGGGTATAAGAGGATCATTAACTCTAACTTGGTACAATAAACTGCATATTTCACTGGACTTATCAAATAAGAATTTTGAGGTACTTGATCTCATTAAATTTCCTATATTATTTTATTGATTTATTGATTTATTGATTTACATAAGAGCTACGGAGCACAAGAGATTTAAATGAAAAATTTTATTAAAAAGTTATGAACTAACTTTATCTCTTAATTAATGCA
This sequence comes from Psychromonas sp., assembly GCA_023145575.1. GTDB lineage: Bacteria > Pseudomonadota > Gammaproteobacteria > Enterobacterales > Psychromonadaceae > Psychromonas. The sequence continues at coordinate 454 of JAGLDN010000314.1, read as the reverse complement.
GGATAATACAGGAAAAGACAATTTTTACTAGATTAATGGGTAATAAAAATAACAATTTGAGCAATTTATCAGGGCTCCTTCGTAGCAACAACAGGGACTGTTCAATATTCTATGTCAAGGGATAAGTATCTCCCCCACTTGTATTCCAATGGATCAAGCGCATACTCTGCTGCATTTGGGTTAATTACCCTATAAATGGCTTTTAAATACGCCATAAAATTTTATTAATTCTTTGATTCCACATACTTCATTGAAGTGCATATTTGGTGGATGATAGTAAGATTCACTTCTGTGTTTTGAAAAATAATCGCAATCACTTCAGGAAAACCCGACAGTTCGTCAATGCAATAGATTAAGATATTTTTTAAGCCTGGCTTTTGTAGATCGGTCAGCACTGATAACCAATTGCTAGCATATATAGTGGTTTAATAATTTTGGAAGGTTTGATAGCCTC
>JAGLDN010000313.1 GCA_023145575.1 Psychromonas sp. | reverse complement strand
TAATTCGACCTTTGGTGATTAGCGCAGCTAATCGTCGAGAGTGCAATTTCATGTCGAGTACTTGGCCCAATTTTTCTTGCTGACGTTGCATTTCGACGTAACATGGGTATAAAATGTAATTGTATTAAGAAAATAGAAATAGAAAGTTTTTTTGCGGTTTAAATAACTTATCTAAAAAGATAAAAAAGTTACTTAACAATGCACTTTTTAAATTTGATTCAAAACTTAAATACGTACTGAGCTTTTGAGGTGTTATATGCAAGGTGAAGTAGCGATCATCTGCGATAGCGTTTACAGAATAACCTTGGGGCTCGAAACTGAATCCGTCAATTTTAAACTTTGGAAAAAAATGCTTCAGTGCGAGTTGATGATTGATCCATTGAGCGGTCAAACCGCCTTTTTGTAATTGCTTGCTAAAATCACTTTTGAGTTGATGTAGCATGAATATTTGCTGTGTCGCGTTTAATAACGGCACCTCTCCATGTTGATATAAATCTCCAGAATAACCTTTTTGTAGCACTTTGATTACACCCGATAGGTGCTGATTTAAAATGGCACAATCATCAATAAAATTGCTGATTTGTTTATCTGGTCGAATTGTTTGATGCCTCTGAAATACAAGTGATATCACATTGTTTTTGTTAACGTGTTTCAAAAAATAGAGCGCGGAATTAAGTAGGTGTGTTTCTCCGCAAGTAATTAATAGTAACTTATTTTTCCAAATAAAAAGGCTTGATTCAGAAAGCAGATAAGCATGAATATTCTCAGTTTTCATTGTCGATAAAATAGTTGCGCCAGCCTGATCAACCATTTGTTTCCAAAATAGATCTGATAAATTAAAAAGTGACGATTTAGTTGTTATCTCAAGCCGTTTCTCAGCCCCTTCATAAAACATGCTTACTTTTCAGCCTTTATTTTTGAAATATTAGCACCAACCAAGCTAGAGACAACAATTGCCATATAAAAAACACCAATAACCACTTCGCTATAGACTAGAAATCGAGCGAGTGGTGTTAACGGTCGTATATCACCATAGCCAAGCGTTGTTAATGTGACAAAGCTAAAATAAATTGTGTCAGAAAAATTATCTTGCCATGTCTGACCGCTAAAACCGGAAAATGATTGCGGTAAAAACTCCATTAACAAAAGATAAAGCATTACCCATATCAAGCCCAGTATTAAATAGATGCAAATAGATCCAATTAGGTTGTTTGCAGTTATTTTTCCAGAAAAAAGAGCCTGTTCAGTGGCAAGTTTTAAAGTTATAAAAAAGAAAATGAGCATGAAAAACAAATGTATATATTCAAGATCGGCCATCTCTAGGATATAAAGTAGAAAGCCGACAATGGCACCCACTAAAATTAAACCAATACCTGTCTTAAATGCGGATCGTGATGACTTAATACTCCAAACGCCAATCGACATAGATAGTACGGTTATGATGAGCACGAGAGATTGACCTAACGGATTATTTTTGAAAAATTGATCAATTATTGAAGTACCAAAGAATAAAAATACCAGGCTAGCAAGAAGGAAAGAAAAATTATCTTTGCTGGTAGCTTGTGATCTTATCTTAATTTTTTGCATAATTAAGTGCTTATTTAAATAGATATTATCAGTGAAAGTATACCCACTTTATTTTTATTTTTTTAAAATTTCTCTTAAAATTTAGGTATACTAGCAAAATATAATTTAAAGAGGGATGTTATTATGACTATTCTAGTCACTGGTGGGGCAGGGTATATTGGCTCACATACTGTTTTAGAGCTTTTAAATGCAGATGAAGACGTTATTGTTGTAGATAATCTTTGTAATTCATCTAAAGAATCATTAGTAAGGGTCGAGCGGTATACAGGTAAAAAGTGTCAATTTTATCAAGGAGATATTCTTGATAAAGGATTTTTAGACGATATTTTTAAAAAACATAATATTGATTGTGTGATCCACTTCGCTGGTTTCAAGGCGGTGGGAGAGTCTGTTGTAAAACCCCTTTCTTATTATCAAAACAATGTGCAAGGTACGTTAACATTACTTGATGCGATGAAGCAGGCAAATGTTTATCGTCTTGTATTTAGTTCATCAGCGGCTGTTTACGGCGAGCCAGCTTCACTGCCGATTACTGAAAATTTCCCTGTCGGTGCGACAACAAACCCTTATGGCAGTTCTAAATTAATGGTAGAAAGAATACTGCAAGATCTTGCAAAATCTAACCCTTGTTGGTCTTTTGTAATCTTAAGGTACTTTAATCCGGTTGGTGCACATATTTCAGGACTCATTGGTGAGGATCCCAGCGGTATACCAAATAACCTTTTACCTTACATTAGCCAAGTAAGCGTTGGTAAATTAAAATCGCTCACGGTTTTCGGAGATGATTACGACACCAAAGATGGGACTGGCGTGAGAGATTATATTCATGTGGTTGATTTGGCGTTAGGGCATTTAAAAGCGTTAAATAAAATTGCTCAAACTGGAGGTGTGCATATCTATAACCTTGGGACAGGTATTGGCTATAGCGTACTTGAAATGATCAAGGCATTTGAAAAGGCAAGCTCTCGCACTATCCCTTATACTTTCTCGGCGCGTCGAGAAGGAGATATTGCAGCATTTTATGCAGATCCGCAAAAGGCGTTTAATGAACTTGGTTGGAAAGCTGAGTTAGGACTTAGGCGCATGATGGAAGATACATGGCGTTGGCTGTCAGCTAACCCTCAAGGTTATACAGAATATGCGCATGCGCTTTATTAAATTTTTTGATGCTAACGGGTATTATCACTTAAAAGAGCAATTTAATATGGTTACAAGGACTAAAAAAGGGGCATATTTTGTCGTATAGTTATCAACAACGATTAGCCATGATCGCAAAACAGCCTCAATCACTTGTGGGTTTTAGCCGAGGTGTCGAGCGTGAAGCCTTGAGGATCAAATCAGAGGGTGGATTGTCTCAAAGATCTCATCCTTATGCCTTTGGTAGTGCGTTGACGCATACTTTGATAACAACTGATTATGCAGAGAGTTTGCTCGAATTTATAACGCCTGTTGCAAAGAGTGTTGATCAACTATTTGATTACCTAAATGATATTCATCATTATGTTGCTTCAAAACTTGAAAATAATGAAATGCTTTGGCCTATGTCAATGCCATGTTTTGTCTCCAATGAGGATGATATTGAGATTGCAAAATTTGGTATATCAAATATTGGAAAGATGAAAACAATTTATCGACAAGGTTTAAGAAATCGTTATGGTAGTATGATGCAAATTATAGCAGGGGTGCATTATAATTTTTCATTTCCTCAACATTTTTGGCCTGTTTGGAAAGCTATGCAGCAATCAGATTTAACAGGAAAATCGTTACAATCAGCTGGTTATCTAGGACTAACGCGTAACTTTTTACGTTATGGGTGGGTTATTCCTTATCTATTTGGTGCATCACCTACTGTTTGCGAATCTTTTTTACAAAAGGGCAAAGAAACCAAGCTTAATTTTAATAAAATCGGTAATGGTACCTTTTATTTGCCTTATGCAACCTCGTTACGCATGAGTGATCTTGGCTATACTAGTTTATCGCAAGCGGGGTTAAATGTTAACTATAATACTCTCGATGAATATCGTAGTAGTGTGCGCAGGGCATTGCATAAAAAAACAGTGGAGTTTCAATCTGTTGGTATAAAAGTAAATGGAAAATATAATCAATTAAATGACAATATTTTGCAAATTGAAAACGAATTATATTCATCTATTCGCCCTAAGCGGGTACAGAATAAAGGTGAAACTCCCTTACAGGCACTTAATGATCGTGGCATTGAATATATTGAAATTAGGTCGTTTGATGTTAATCCATTTTCTAATGTTGGCTTAACAAAACTGCAGGTTAATTTTATCGATTTATTTTTAATTTGGTGCACTATTAAAGGATCAGCACCTTTTTCTGATGCTGAGGGATTACATTTTAAATCCAACTTTAATGACATTGTGACGGATGGACGAAACCCTCAATTAACATTAGAGATTGATGGGCAAAATAAGTCCGTTGCACGGTGGGGGGAATGGATGATCAATGAGCTGAAGGAGCTCGCTGTTATTTTGGATAAAATTAATAAAACAGATGATTACGAATGTGTCATCAATTACATCGCACCGCAATTCGTAAATGCGAACTTAACTTTTTCTGCGCGTATACTTGCAGATATTAAAGATAAAAATCTCGATCGCGGGCTAACAGCATTGGACTTATCAAAAAAGTACAAACAGCAGTTAATTGATTTACCTTACAGTATTTATTCGCAAGCACATTTTGAAAATGCATGTAAAACATCAATTGAAAAGCAACAACAAATTGAAGACAATGATACGCAAACCTTTGATGAATTTTTAAGGCAATATTTTAAAGATGCTGAAAAATAAAGCGTGAAGAGTTCGAACAATCGTATAAGTCGAAATTTTTTAACTTTGTTGATTGGTACAGATTGCCTTGCCCGCTAAGGCGAAATCATGAATAGAACAAAAATGACGCAGGAGTTGATTAAACTGATGGCTCAAATGTCAATACAAAATGGTGGGAGCCTCGCCCTCATTCTTGATTCATCATTTTATTTTTGTTGGCCGAATTCATAAATAAAAGAATTTTAATAACTTTCCGTCCTTATTTAATTTTAGCAACTAAAAAGTATCCTTCTAAAATGATGGTGTACGGTCTATAAAAAAACTGATTAAATTAAAAACCAGTGATATCTCAAGACCTTTTCTGATTTCCCCTTGCGAACTAACGTCTGAATAGAAAAAATAAAGTTATATTTTATAACTCAGCCCAAGATTAAACTGCCCTAATAAAATACGATCTGAATATACGTTATAGAACTCAGACTTATTCGAATATGCTGTATAGTCAACGGAAAACCAGTAGCCAGTCCAAGACGCTTTGACTCCGAAGCCTGCTAATTTTTCTGGTGCGAATTCAATGCCTAAACCAGCACCTACTGCCTTTGCGCTAGGTATATAGATAGGATTATTCTGGTTTAATTGAACAAGGCCCATGCCAATAAGCGCATATGGTCGTATGCCATTTTTAAAGGAGTAGCCTATATTTGCGAGTCCTGATGAAGTTTGTGGTGACATCTCTTGAGTGATCTTGCGTAGTGGATCCTCAGACGTTAACTTGCCAAACTTAATATAAGCTATTTCAATTCCTATCACGCGATTAAATTGATAGCCACCAAATATTTCATATGTCAGATCTGAGGAGCTCTTAAAAGATTCTCCAAGGGGTGGATTACTTTCAACAAAGCTGTCATCTCGCTTTTGACTGTATTGCCCTGTACCAATTGAGCCACCAAGATAAAACGAATGTGGGCTTTTTTCTTTCTTAGGGGAAGTTGGTCGAGGTCGCGAAATTTGTCGACGTTTTCGAGGTCGTTGAGCTTGTCGAGGT
>JAGLDN010000312.1 GCA_023145575.1 Psychromonas sp. | reverse complement strand
TGATCCCTAGAAAGAAAAACTCAAAAGTGGGAAATGCTGATATTGACTGGTGTTTATACAAATATAGGCACTTAGTTGAAAACGCCTTTGCAAGGTTGAAATATTTTAGGGCAATAGCCACTCGATACGATAAACTAAAGATTCACTTTGAAAGTATGCTCGCACTAGCTTGCTCAATGATTTGGTTGCCAATGTGAAAGATCAACAGCCCCTAGTATAAGCGCATTATCAATCGCGTAATGTTAAGTGGATCAAGTAATTTATCATCAGCGCAAACTATACCCATGTAACGTAAAAGTGAAAATTCACTAAGGGAAATAGTACCAAGGTGCTAGGAATAAAATTGAAGAATATACCCATTACACCTGAAGATACAAGTTTCAGGAGACCTGAGTGATTCATATTCAAGGCGCAATGTCCCTTCGGTTGGGCAAAAAAAAGGCTTTAACCCTTTATTGTTTTCACTTTTTGAGAATTACAACGCAAAAGATGACTTACTCAGTTGTCCCCAAAGGGTGAGTTTTAAAGGTGTTATTGATTTTGGCAAGGGAATAACCATTCTCTTCAATCAATACCTTACCTCTAAGCATTTTAATTCTCGCTGAAACCTGCATCTTCAGGTGTGATGGGTATCGTTAGTCTACATAGAGATTTTATAACAACGCAGGTTGTAACTAGTTGCATTGCCCTGTGGGGCACAAGATCGAAAACCAAGACTGCGTTACAATAATCGAAAAGTGAACAACAATTACCTAATATTGTGCCTTGTTCTGATCATCGAGCTTGAGCCTGACAAAGCATTTTTACGTCACATGGGTATAAATGAGTGAAAGCCGGAAAGTCTGTTGGCGCAATATTTAATTTGTTTTTTAAAAGAATACACTGTTGCGTTAAAACAATCTAAAAGTGAGCAAATATTGCCGCGTGTTTCTGCTTATTGAGTACGCTCCATCGTTTGCCTATTTATGTCACAAGTCGATAAATCTTCTTTTGTAAATCTATAATTAGATGCACAATATTCACAGTGCATATCAATACAACCTTGATTGTTTAATAAACCTAAAATCTCTTGCTCTGAGACCGAAGCAAGATAAGATAAGCAACGGACCTTTGAGCAGCTACATTGATAAGTTATACTTTGTGCATCGAATAGGCGTACTTTATCTTGATGATATAAACGATAAAGTAATTCTTCATTGCTTAGTGAATAAATTTCATCCTCTTTAACGGTGGATGCGAGCGCACTTATATATTGAAAGTCAAGTTTATGTTGCTCGCCATTTGCGGGTAGGCGTTGTAACAGCATTCCTGCGGCTTTAGCCTCATTTGAAACTCTTGTAAACAGGCTAATGTGTGTTGCTAATTGTTCTGATTGTTTAAAATAATGCTCTAAACATTTAGAAAGTGACTCACCTTCGAGGGATACAATACCTTGATAACGATCCCCTTCCTCTGGTGTGATAGTTATCATCAAATGACCGTTACCAATTAGATCATTAAACGATAAGCTTTTAGTATCACCTTTTACTGTCGCTGTGCCACGTAGTTTCAAGTTTTGATCTGAATTGACCACAGCCATGCTAAGTGGGCCATCTCCTTGAATTTGAAGTGTTATTTTTCCTTTAAATTTGATAGTTGCGGTCAGTAACGTTGTGGCAATCAACAATTCACCCAATATTTTTTCTACTTCAATCGGGTATTTGTGATCCTTAATAAGCTTAGTGAAACTCACATTTGCATTTACTATTTCGCCACGCGTTTGATAGTCATCAAAAATAAACCGTTGTAATAAATCTGTCATTATTTCTTCCTATACCCATATGACGTAAATGTGAAATGTCAGTAAGGCAAATTGTACCGAGCGCATGGACATAAAGTTGCTTTCTCGACGATTAACAGCATTGATTGGTGAAATCCGTTGGTGCGTGAACTCTGTTTATTATGAAAAATGGCAACCTTATGCTGAACAATTGAAAAGGAGTCAGCATTCCCTAATGTTGGTTTTATTCTAATCATCGAGTGCGTGGCTGATGTTGCACCTTTACGATACATAAGTATATACCCGTTATCATTCAAGGTGCAAAATATTGCATGCGTTGAAGTCAACAGTTTCTAAGTGGAAAGCTTAATATTTAACTTATTTAATGACACTTGTCTACTTTGAAGCTGTTTGCCTCCCTTTGGTGAGACATTTGTAAAATTTATAAAGTTTAAATGTCCTTTAATATAAACTACAAGGGAACGACTGCGCAGATAATTGTCAATCGTCCATCAAGCCGCGCCGTGCCTTAATGTCCGAGTTGATGACGAAATAAGGAACTTTGATTGGTAACTGGTATATAAATGATATTAGTCAAAATTTTCATTATTTCGCTGGGCTTTAGCTTGAATTAATTGACGGCGTTGTTTTTTATTCGGTTTCTTGTCAGGGTGTGGCGCATTTTGCAAGCTGAGCTTTCTTAACGTTTGATAATGCTCACGTTTTTTAATGCTGCTATTAGTTTCTTCGTATAATTTTTGCGCGTCAGGTGCACCTTTACGCTGATCTAATAACATTTTAACTTCAACTTCTTTCTTCGTATCCCCTTGGCGAATTGAAAGTAAAGCGCCGAACTCTACTATTTTTTGGGCTTTAACACGTTGCCCATTGTAATGCACTTTGCCTCCATTGATCATATCGCGGCATATACTGCGCGTTTTATAAAAACGGGCGGCCCATAACCACTTATCTAATCTAATTTTTTTATCGGTCATCGCTTTGTCTCTACATTTATACCTAGACCCATGTGAAAAAAATTTTGAAGTAACATAGGTATATACTCCTTCAAGATGCGCGAATTAAAATAAGTGCTTTAATTCCTAACGATCTAGAATATCAATCCTTGGTCAAGCCTCTGAGTTAATGGTGGAGATTACATGTTAACGTTACATGGAAATTTTTTCATATAACGTCAGCTTTATTTATAAAACTAAATAAAATTTATCTGCTTATGTGAGTTTTGATGTATTATTGGGTAAATACGTAGTGCTTGATCAATCAATGGTGTTGACTCATTTTCAGGACGTAATAAAATAGTCTGAATACGACCATTTTTAAGATAGAGTCTGATTATTATGACATGTTTCTAATGCTTCTTTTGATCTGTTGTGCGCTCGATTTTGTTCATGCGAGTACCATGGTTTTATTTATTGAAAATCAACCGCTTATCAATAAATACTGTTATCTTTTACTATTTGATTAGCTGTGTTCACATATTTATTGTTTTCCTGTACTATTGATTGCATATTTAAATGATACCTAGTATAAATGAAAAGTTCAACATTTGAATCAAGCTAGAGATTTGTTCATGTTATATCCTTATCTTTATCTTTATTATTAAGGTTCTGCTTAATGTCTGTCGCATATATTACGCAAAAATTGCACATTGTAATATTCTTTATTATCAGCTCAGTAATTATCTATCAAGCAGCGTCAATAACCTGGTTAGTTTTACTTTCTGATAAGAGTAGTTTTGTATGGAATCTTCCTAAAAAGAAGGTTGTTAATAATAGTTTAAAGCCTAGTCTCGCGATTAGTTCACAACATCTTTTTGGTGTTGCCAAATCTGCCAATTCAAAGCAGATTAAAGCTCCCTTAACGAATCTTAATTTAAAGCTTGTTGGCATAGTGGCTGCAAGTAAACCAAGCGAATCTAGTGCAATTATCGATCAAGGGGGAGGGCAGCAGAGTTACTTTGTTGGTTCTAAAATTAATGGCACATCGGCAACCGTTTCATCTATTTATTTAGATCGTTTAATTATAGATGTAAATGGTGTTGTGCAAACATTGTTGTTTGATAAAGATCTTGTGGATCATTCCTCTGCCAACAACGCATCAGAAGCTAGGCGAACAGTTCATCTTAACCGAAAAGAAATACTTAAAGACCCAAGTAAAATCACAGATTTGATTAAAATTAATCCCGTTAGCAAGAATAAAAGAATAATAGGATATCGATTAACTCCTGGACGAAATAAAAAAGCCTTTGACGAAGCCGGTCTTATAAGTGGTGATCTTGCAATTAGATTGAATGGTGTTGATTTAACCAATCCACGCGAAGCTTTTTCTTTAATGGGGGCCTTTCCTACAATGCACAATATGACTTTAACTGTTAAACGATCTGGTAAATTACATGATTTATATTTGAGTTTACCGGAGTAAATGATTATTTTTATAGAAATATGTAATAACTTAAATCAAGGCTCACCGGTGGGTGCTCCAGAGAAAAAATCCCTTTTTATTTTGAGGGATCGCTATTATTCTATCAATTGCAGTAAATACCTGGAGCTTAAATAATATGAAATGTAGCCTGGCTAAACAACAAGTAAATAAATTTCTTCAATCTATTTTATTGATTATTTTTATTTTACTCATCAATATTAAATTAGCCTTGGCGGTTGAGTATTCTGCGAGTTTTAAACAAGCAGATTTGAGTGAGTTTATAAATGTTGTTGGAAAAAATCTAAATAAAACGATTATTTTAGATCCATCGCTACGTGGCACTATTAATGTACGCAGTTATAATGTATTAAATCAAAAACAATATTATCAATTTTTCTTAAGTGTACTACAAGTGTATGGCTTTGCGGTTGTTGATGCGGGATCGGGTATCATTAAAGTTGTCAAAGCAAGAGATGCTAAAGGCGCTGCGATACCTGTGTTTAATGGTAATAAATATAATGGCGATGAAATGATCACGCGCATTATTCCTGTTTATAATGTTTCTGTTCGTGAACTCTCTCCATTGTTACGTCAGCTCAATGATACGTCAGGGGGAGGGAGTGTTGTTCATTACGATCCTTCTAATATTATAATGCTCACAGGCAGGGCCTCAATTGTTAATCACTTAGCTGAAATTATACATCGCGTTGATAAATCTGGCGATCAAAAAGTCGATATGATTCCATTAAAATACGCCAGTTCGCTGGAGATCGTTAAAATCGTTAACACCATAGAGAACAAAGGAGGGAGAAATGTAAACGCAGCCCCGAACCTGTTAAAGCCTCGTATCGTTGCAGATGAACGGACAAACTCTGTCATTGTTAGTGGAGAGCCGAAAATACGTAGGCGGATTGTAGATTTAATTCACTCGCTAGACAGAAAATTACAAACTAGTGGTAATACTCGAGTTTTCTACCTTAGATATGCAAAGGCAAAAGAGGTCGTTAAGGTATTAAAGGATATGAGCAGTGGTAAGAAACAGAAATCATCAACAGTTAAAACTAAGGAAAGTCTGGTTGGATCAACCATTGAATACCATGAAGGTACCAATTCTGTTATTGTAACTGCTTCACCGGCTTTAATGGCGTCATTTGCAAGTGTTATTCACCAGCTTGATATACGCAGAGCACAAGTGCTTGTTGAGGCGATCATAGTTGAAATATCTAACTCTCATGGCATTAATCTAAGTGTGCAATGGGGATCACGAGGTGGTGGAACAACATTTAATGGCAATGGCGCATCATCAGCCGAGGTGGCCGGTGCTGCATATCAATTAGACAAAGATCCTGATAACACAGCCGCTGCAGCCTCTGTGATAGGTAAATTAGCAGGTGGCGTTGTAGGGTATTTTGATGGTAATTGGGGGGTAATGCTACAAGCACTTAGCCAGAGTGCTGATAATAATATTTTGGGGACGCCAAGTATTACAACGCTAGATAATCAAGAAGCAAGTTTTATTGTTGGTCAGGATATACCTATTTTAACTGGCTCAGCAGCGAGTTCAGGCAATAACAACCCGTTCCAAACAATTGAACGTAAGCAAGTAGGTACAAAATTAACAGTAACACCTCAAATCAATGAAGGTGATGCTATTCAATTAAAGATTAACCAAGAGGTTTCAAGTATAGACGGAAGTACGCCACTAGATGTAATTTTTTCAGAGCGCGCGGTAAAAACAACAGTACTTGCAAAATCAGGTCAAACAATAGTCATTGGCGGCTTGATTGATGATAAGGTGACTGAAACTGTGGATAAAGTTCCATTGCTTGGTGATATTCCCTATTTAGGCGTGCTGTTTAGGTCAACCAAAAGCAGCACTCAAAAGCGTAATTTAATGATATTTATCCGTGCCACGATCGTCCGTGATGATCAAACTATGCAAGAACTCAGTATGCGTAAGTATGGACTTATTCGCTCAATTCAAAGATTTCATGCTAAAAGAGGTATTAATATGATGCCTAATACAGCCACGCCTATTCTTCCTAAATGGGGGGAAAGTCATGAAGTCGTACCAGAAAAATTTTTATCTCCAAAAAACTTTAAAAATAAAGAGCATGTCCCAGATACAAGTAAAGCTGTCCCAGAAGATACAAGTAAGGCAGGCCCAGAAGATACAAGTAAGGCAGGCCCAGAAGATACAAGTAAAGCCGCCCCAGAAAATACAGGTAAAGCCGCCCCAGAAGATACAAGTAAAGCTGCCCCACAAGATACAAGTAAAGCCGGTCCCAGCAGATACAACAAAACAGATAAGGCGACCGATAAGGGTGCAAAATGATGGACGATGATGAGGGCAGTGTTAATACTGCATTGGTCGAGCCAGAAGAAACAGACCAGCTGCTTTCATTACCTTTTACTTATTCAAAAAAGCATGGCGTTTTGTTGACCCATGAGGAAGACTGTATTCAATTGAGCTATAAAGAAGAGCCTTCTAGTGATATCTTGTTTGAGGTACGCAGGATAGTTGGTCATCCTTTTTCATTGATTAAAGTAAATCAAGATGAATTTGATGAACTGGTCACAAAGGTTTATCAATCATCTTCATTGCAAGCTCACCAACTAATGGAGGATATTGGCAGTGATGATTTTTTCACACTCGCTGATGAACTTCCAACGGACGAAGATCTATTAGAAACAGATGATGATGCGCCTATCATTAAACTTGTTAATGCAATGCTCGGCGAAGCGATTAAAGAAGAAGCATCCGATATCCATATTGAAACATTTGAACATTCATTAGTTATTCGCTTTCGCGTTGATGGTGTGTTACGAGAAATACTTAGACCAAATCGTAAATTAGCCCCGTTATTAGTTTCACGCATAAAAGTAATGTCTAAGCTTGATATTGCCGAAAAGCGTGTACCACAAGATGGTCGTATTTCGTTGCGTATCGGTGGTCGAGCGGTTGATGTACGTGTTTCAACGATGCCTGCGAGTCATGGTGAGCGAGTAGTAATGCGGTTACTTGATAAAAATGCCATCAAACTTGACCTTGCAGACTTGGGGATGATCAGAGAAACACATTTAATGTTGCAAGTACTGATCAACAAACCGCATGGCATTATTTTGGTGACAGGGCCAACTGGCTCTGGCAAAAGTACAACTTTATATGCAAGTCTTTTAGAAATCAATGCGAATGACAGAAATTTGCTCACGATTGAGGATCCGATAGAGTATTCTATTGATGGTATTGGACAAACACAGGTCAATAATAAAGTTGATATGAGTTTTGCCATGGGGTTACGTGCTATTCTTCGTCAAGATCCTGATGTTGTGATGGTTGGTGAAATACGTGATTATGAAACTGCAAAGATTGCAGTTCAAGCAAGTTTAACGGGGCATTTAGTCTTTTCAACTTTGCATACCAATACTGCGGTAGGCGCGGTGACGCGATTAGGTGATATGGGTATTGAGCCTTTTTTATTATCTACAAGTTTATTAGGGGTGCTTGCACAGCGATTGGTACGTCGTTTATGTGTTACTTGTCGAGAATTACATATTCCAACAAAAAAAGAGCGTGAAATGTTAGGTAACCTGGTAATGCCACATTCAACAATGTTTCGCTCAGTGGGCTGTCAAAATTGCAATATGACTGGGTATAGAGGACGTATAGGTATTCATGAGTTATTAATTGTAACCGATGAAGTACAAGAGCTGATTCAATCTGGCGCAAGTGAGCTTAAAATTGAGCGTATTGCCCGCCTAAATTCTGCAAGTATTCGGGATGATGGATTTATGAAAGTACTTGATGGATTGACAACAATTGAAGAGATCTTGCGCGTGACAAGAGAGGGCTAACATGACCACATATACCTACAAAGCACTTGATAAAAAAGGTAAAGAAAAAAAAGGTACTTTAGAGGCCGATTCAGCACGTTTATTAAGACAGCAATTGCGCTTCATGGATCTTATACCGATTGAGGTTACATCAATTACAAATAACAAAATAAAAGATAGCAAATCAGTATTTAACAGCAAAATTAATACGGCGGAACTCGCGCTTGTTACTCGGCAGTTATCGACATTGGTCGGCGCTTCCATTCCCATTGAAGAATGTTTGCAGGCGGTTGCAGCACAATGTGATAAGCCTAAAGTAAAAGCCATGATTACTTCTGTGCGTGGCGGGGTTATTGAAGGACATAATTTGGCAGAAAGTATGCGCAGTTTTCCATTTATTTTTGATAATCTTTTTTGCTCTATGGTGGCGGCAGGTGAAAAATCAGGACATCTTGAAAAAGTACTGGATAGATTGGCAGATTATACCGAACAGCGGCAAGCAATGAAAAGCAAAATGATGCAAGCTATGATTTACCCTGTGGTTTTAACCTTGGTTGCTATTACGGTTGTGTCTATCTTACTCACCTCAGTTGTGCCTCAAGTGGTAGGGCAATTTGAGCATATGGGAGCCACTTTACCTACTTCAACTCAGGTTTTAATTGCGATAAGTCATATACTCAGGTCTTATGGTTTATATTTTATTATTTTTGTATTATCTGCGCTTTTTTTATTTAAATATTGGCTAACTAAAGGAAAAAACCAACTAAAAGCTGACCGTTTTTTACTGTTAGTTCCTGTAATTGGTAAGGTGGCAAATGAATTAAATACAGCTCGCTTTGCCCGCACCTTGAGTATATTAAACAGCAGTTATGTACCACTCATAGAGGCAATGTCAATTGCAGGCACCGTCCTGAGTAATGAATATATTAAATTAAAAGTAGGTGAAGCGTCAGATAGAATAACGGAAGGAACTAGTTTAGGTGCGGCACTTACAAATATTAAACTATTTCCGCCTATGATGTTGCACATGATAATCAGCGGGGAACAAAGTGGTGAATTAGGAAATATGTTAGAATGTGCTGCCGATAACCAAGATAAGCAATTTTCAGCGCAAGTGACGGTGGCAATAGGGCTTTTTGAGCCTGCATTGGTAATTTCAATGGCTGGCGTGGTATTATTTATTGTTATGGCAATCTTGCAACCCATTCTGCAATTGAATAACATAGTGGCAGGATGATGATTTATATATTTAAGACTAAAAAAAGGAACAAAAAATGAAGACATATCGATCCATGCCAATAAATCAGAAAGGCTTTACATTACTTGAAATAATGGTGGTCATTGTTATTTTAGGTGTACTTGCGGCACTGGTTGTCCCTAATTTACTCGGGAATAAAGATAGAGCCGACATACAAAAAGCTAAAACAGATATTGTTTCGCTTGAAAATGCATTAGATATGTACAAGCTTGATAATGATGTTTATCCGACGACAGAGCAAGGGCTTAAAGCGTTAGTTACAAAGCCTACCGGTGATCCCGTGCCGCGTAATTATCGTGCTGATGGTTATATTAGACGTTTACCGCAGGATCCTTGGCATCATGACTACATACTACACAGCCCTGGTGAACACGGGAAAATTGATATTTTATCCGCTGGACCAGATGGTGAAGAAGGGACTGCTGATGATATTGGTAACTGGAAAGAATAATATTAATTTACTTTAATGAAGATACTTCATCATAAAATTAATAGTCAGCATGGTTTCACTTTACTTGAAATGATGATGACTATTTTACTTATTGGGTTAACCGCGACAGTTGTTGTGATGACTTTACCTTCTAACACAAATAAAGCGAGCTCCCCTATATGGCAGGCTGATAGATTTATTGTCTTGTTGCAGCTTGCTGAAGATCAAGCCCTAATGTCAGGCAATGAATTTGGGATTGTTTTCGATGACAATACCTATCAATTTGCAATATATAATTACATTAAAAAAAAGTGGTTGCCGATAGGCACTGGTGGGCTGGATAAAAAAATAAAATTGCCTGATAATTTACGCTTAGAAAAAATATTGAATGGCTCTGTTTGGGGGAAAGTTCAGAAAGTTGAAGAAGAGCCTTTTATAAAAGATCATGAACAAGTGAAAATAGAGGTAAAGGAAAAAACAGTATCATTGAAACCACAGGTATTTGTAATGTCTAGCGGGGAATTAACACCCTTTAGATTGGTGTTTAGTAATGTTGAAACGGGAAAATCAAGTTTTATTTCTGTTGATATGAATGGTGATATTTCACACAAGAAAGATCAATAAATCATGAATAGCTCAAGTTTTAAAAAACAAGTTGGAATGACATTGATTGAAGTAATGCTAGCGCTAGCTATTCTTGGTATTTCTGGCCTTGCGGTTATGAATTCAGCAAGCGCGGTGTTGATTAATCAAGGTCGTCTGCAAGAAAAAACAATTGCATTTTGGATTGCAAGTAATGGTTTGGTTGAATTGAAATTAGAAAAGGAATTTCCCACAGCAAGCTGGAAACATGAAACCAAAAAAATGGTAGGGAAGTTATGGTACCTCCGTTATAAAACAGTGAGTACAGCTAATCCAGATTTTAAAGCATTAGATATTGAAGTAAGTCATAAAAAAGATGGTAATGCAATTGCTTATCTTCGCACTTATATAATGAAGCCAGTAAAATGAAAACTAAAAAGAATTTCGGATCGCGTGAAGGTGGTTTTACACTCATTGAGATCATTATCGCAATCGCTATTTTTGCTGCCTTAAGTCTTGCTGGGTATCAAATATTACAAGGTGTAATACGCAGTAATGATATAAGTAAAGTACACAATGCAAATTTACATAAATTGCAACGTTCAATGTTAATTATTGAACAAGACTTTACACAAATAGTTGCTAGAAAATTGCGAGATGAGACTATCGAACAAGATCAACAAGGTTTGTTGCGATGGGGAAACGGGCTTTTTTCATCAACAGATCAAGGCATCGAGTTCACTCGTTTAGGTTGGTCTAATCTGCTAAATATTCTGCCCAGATCTAACTTGCTAAGAGTGCGTTATTTGCTCATAGATGGCAATTTAGAGCGACAATACTTTCTCTATCCGGATATTATAGCAGGGCAAGAGCCCTATAAACAAATATTATTTTCTGATGTTAGTAAGCTATCTTTTCGTTTTTGGGATAAAAAATGGATAGATACATGGAGCAAAAAGAATAGTTTACCCGAAGGGATTGAAATTAGCTTTACATCAAAAAAATATGGAGTAATAAGGCGTTTGTTTATCATCTCAGCTGGGAATTATTCTAAATGAGACACTTACCCAGAAAGCAAAAGGGCGTTGCCCTACTCACTGTGCTTTTGATTCTATCGGTAATGATCACGATTGCGGTTAGTATGACGAGTCGCCTAACAAGGGGCATAAAACTAACAGAAGGTATTGTTTTTTCACAAAGTGCTTATTGGTATGGCCAAGCGGCTGCTGATCTGGGCGTTATGGTTTTAAATCAAGATTTTAAAGAGACTAACACTGTCAGTCTTAATCAAACATGGGCACGCCCGAATTTTGCCTTTCCGCTACAAAATGGCAGTATTTCTGGCACCGTTAAGGATATGCGCAGTTGTTTTAATGTTAATGCGTTGGGCAAGACCGATAAAGGTAACAATCAAATTATGGAACTCTCTGAGTTTCAATTATTGCTAACAGAAATTGGCATAGCTAGAAGAACGGCAAAAATAATTGCTCATTCCACAAAGGATTGGATTGATATTAATAATGTTGCTAATGATCCCCAAGGGGCAGAAGATGCTTATTACAAGGGTCTTGGTCTTCCCTATTTAGCAGCACATCACTTGATGGTTGATATTAGCGAGTTACGAGCAGTGCGAGGTGTTGGACAAAAAACATATGATGCAATAGCGCCTTTTTTATGCGCTATTCCGGTTTCGGATCAAAAGATCGATATTAATACTGTCTCAGCTAAACAACCAGAAATATTATACGCTCTCCTTGGTGAGAACAGTGGGATACGTCTTGGTGCTTTAAAGCAGTTGTTAGCTAGCAGACCTAAAAATGGCTGGAAAACGGTTAATCAATTTTTATCAGATCCATTATTGGGAGAATTTAAACCGAGTGATGGCTTAATAAATAAATTATCAGTCACGAGTGATTTTTTTCAACTGAATGGCATTATTAAATTTCAAGAGCATATATTAGCTGTCAAATTACTGTTTAATATTAACAAGAATAAAGCGAAATTTATACGTTATCAATCGGGTGGAATTATGTAATGGAGATAAAATTATGGATGAAAGATTAGTCATTCGTCTTGCAGCTAACGCCCAACAAATAAATAAGTGGCTTGTTTGGTCGGAGACTGAAAATCAAATTATTGCCTCGGGTGAGGTTGAAAATTCGAAACAACTTGAGTTACTGCAAATGCAAGCTAAGTCGTGTTTGGTTATCTGCTTATTGCCCAGTGTCGACGTATTAATTAAGCCTGTTATTATCAATGGTAAGTTTAATCACCAATTTGAACGGGCACTTCCCTACATGCTTGAAGATGATCTTGCGATAGATGTTGAAAAACTACATTTTAGTGTGTTTGAAAAAGAAAAAGATCTTGTTCATGTCGCAGTATGCGATAAAAATAAAATAAAAATGTGGCTATCATGGCTAACCGATGCGCAGATTACTTGTCCCCAATTTATTCCAGAAGCACTTGCAATAACTGCGTTTGAAAATGATGATTGGCATGTGCTAAAACTTAATGATCAATGGATTGTTCGCGAAGATAAATGTACCGCTTGGGCGTGCGATTCAGAGCTTCTAAATGTAATATTGCAAACAAAAATAGACGAAAACAAAGTACAAAATATTATTAGTGACAGTGAATTTGAAGAAGAATATATTGGAAATTGGTCTTGCCCTCATCCAATTCTCCCTATGGAAGTACTTGCAAAGGGAACAATCAACAATAAGGTTAACTTGTTATCAGGGGAGTTCTCAGTAAAAAACGAAACCCATGAGATAATAATTCGTTGGCGCAATCCAGCCATAGCACTGGGTATTCTATTTTTTGTTTTTCTGGTGAATATATACACGCAAGCTGTGCAAGCTGAAAGAAAAACACTCAATGTAAAAACTCAAGTTGAATCAATTTATAAGCAATTATTTCCGCATTCAAGTCCTTTAAAATATCTACGGATCAAGGCAAAAATAAATCGCTTGCTTAAAGATTCGACACATCTACAACCTGCGGATTTTCTTGTTCTTTTAAAGGATATTGGACCTTATTTTTCAAGGAATACTGACATTAATATAGAATCTTTATCATATGATAGCAAAAAAAATGACATCGTTATTTTAGCAAAAGGTAAAGACTTTAAAACATTCGACAATTTTAAAAAATTATTACCCGAAACATTTGTGTTAACTGAAGGTCCACTTAATACTAAAATTGATGGTGTTACTGGCTTATTAACAATAAGGAGGAAATGATGGTTGAGCAATTTAAAGACTGGTGGATGTCGCTTGACCTTCGAGAAAAACAACTGGTGGGCGCAGCTGGGGTATTGGTTGTAATTGGTTTTATTTATTTGAGTATTTGGAATCCTATTATTACAAAGCTTGAAAAAGCTAAATCAAAATTGCACTCCGCTGAAAAAACGCTGTTGTGGGTGGAAAATAAATCACCACTTATTATAAATCTTGGTGGTGGCTCTATAAAGCCGACAAAAAAAATAATACTATCAGAATTAATGACAGAAACTGGCAATAGGTTTCTGATAAAATTTACTCGTATTGTTGATAAAAAGCAATATGTTGATGTATCGGTTGAAGATCTTGATTTTAATATGCTTGTGGCATGGCTTATCTATTTAAAAAAGAATGACGCCATCGTTGTCCAAAATATTGATTTAACAAAACTAAAAAAGCCGGGATATGTCAAAGTGAATCGACTATCTCTTGGTTATAACAAGGTGTGATACATAATGAATTACTTAACTGATAATAAAAAAAAGGTTATCTCGTTTTTTGTCATACTGTATCTCATATTTATAGTTGTTCAGTTGCCCGCAAAAATTATACCTTATTTTATTCCTAATAATGCAGGCGTGAGGTTGACGGGCTTGGAGGGATCACTTTGGAACGGAGAAGCGGTGCAACTTTCTTATAAAAATCAATATGAATTTACTCGGGTAAAATGGTCTGTTAGCTGGTTTTCATTATTTTTATTAAAAATAAAACTTAACGTCTCATTTAATAATTACAACCATCAATTATCGGGAAAAGGCGCTGTTTCAATGGGATTTTTTGGTATCTCGCTTGATGATGTGATTGTCAAGGGCGATGCAAAAGAAATTATTAATTTGTCAAAACAAAATATACCCGCAAAAATTTCAGGACCTGTTTCAATTGTTATTAAGGAGGCAAAGCAAGGAAAACCATATTGTAGCGAGCTTAATGCACAAATAAATTGGAAAAATTCGTCCGTCATATCAGATTTTGGTTCGATTAAATTAAATAATCCAATCGTTAATGTTCAATGTGATAAAGGTGAAGTGGTTGCTAGACTAATACAAGATTCAAATGAAATAACGGTTAATGCAACGGCAAGGTTAAAGGCTGGGTACCTTTATCAACTTAAAGGCTCGATTAAAGGCAAGAATAAGTTAGATCCTAGTATTAAGAAAGCGATAGGCTGGATAGGTCCTAAAGCGGCAAATGGATCAACTCCATTTAGCATTAGAGGGAAATTATAGATATTCCGATATACCATCAAGGAGCAAGGTCAGATCGGTAAATTGTCCCGAAATGTGAGGTATAAAATTCCCTCTATATGAAGCGCAGCTTTAATCACCTAACGGAGAATTGAAACGAAGACTTTAATTCTTAATGAGTTTTTTCTATAGCGATTTTATAACTTGGCTCATTTGTGCAATTTGCCGCAACGCTGGTGAGCGAACTCGGTTAATTATAAAAAAATGGTAGCCTTGTGTAGCAACAATCGAAAAGGCAGTATATAGTAAACAATCTTTAACATCTTGTGGTTAATTTGGTAGGCAAATCGTTGATAGGTCAAGTGTTCCGCTTTATTTTGAATATCGAGAATGCCTGATGTTTCATTTTGAAGTAACATGGGTATATACACATTACAATAAATATCTTTTCTATTTTTCTGCTTAAAATAACTTACTTTCGCGCTGTATGTTTCGTAAGTGGAACAGCCATTCACATCAACTTATGCGTTGAATAAAGCTGTTTTTCCTGCGTAAAATTTAGATAAAACACATAATGTAATTGATATTATCTATTAATAAAATCTGATCGCAGGCCTGACTGTGGTTTTAGTTTCTTTCATATCATTTGATTTTTTGATGTCAACTTTATTAACAAAATTTGACGCTGTACTCTTGCCTATTATTGCAATTTTTAAATATTTATCATCAAAAAAAATAAGATCACCCGCATAAATTTTTTTTCGTTTTTTTGGTTCAACTTTACCGTTTAAAAATACATAACCTTCTGAAATAGCGAATTTTGCTTCACCTCCACCAGAGACTACTCCAGCTATTTTTAATATTTTATAAAGTGCTGTTGGCTCTTCTTTTATTTCAATTATTTGTGCATATATTTGCTGCGGATCTTCCATTTGATCTTCTCCTTATCCAGAATTCAGAATAAGCAACATGGCTTGCGAATGCTGCTTTTGGCTGTTTTTCTAAGAATTGGCTGTAAATTGCATGTAAGTGATCAACGATCTACATCTCTAGCCATGTACGTAAAAATGCAACGTTAACAAGACAAATTACGCCAAGTTGCTAGGTATAAATTTCCCTATGAGATGATTAATATCAGACGTCAACTACCT
>JAGLDN010000311.1 GCA_023145575.1 Psychromonas sp. | reverse complement strand
AGGCGCTCCCCTGCTAAGGGAGTAATGGGTTTATAGCCTATTCGAGAGTTCGAATCTCTCCTCCACCGCCATTCTTGTGAAGATCTTTATTTAATAGGGCGGGTATAGCTCAGCTGGATAGAGTCCCTGGCTTCGAACCAGGTGGTCAGGGGTTCGAATCCCTTTACCCGTACCATCTTTCCCTTGGCAAAGACAGAATGAAGATAAGGAACTAATGTTAAAGAATATCGCGGCGGGTGTAACTCAGCTGGATAGAGTACCTGGCTACGAACCAGGAAGTCAGGGGTTCGAATCCCTTCATCCGCACCATTCTTTAAATTATACAAATAGCTTTTCTATTTTACGGCTTTAAATAACTAACCAAGGCGAGATTACGAAAATAGTCCATTTATCGAACATTTAGACGCCTAATGCGTGACGCAGCTCTCACGGTCTTTGTTTAAAAAAGGATCGAGTTGCAGATCGACTTTACCTATGATCATATACTTCTTTTATAACAAATAAGAAGTTCATCATGATCAATAAATTACTACTCAATCGCTTGTTTCTGATCTCTGACAACAAGAGAAAATAAAGCATAAACTCTTGGATATTCTTTTTTTAATTATCTCAGCTGTTATTTCTGGTGCGAACACATGGGCGGAAATTAAAGATTTTGGATTAGATAAACTCGTTTGGCTTCGTAAATACCTGCCTTTTTAAAAAAGCAATTCCAACACACGATAAAAAAACATGGAAGGATAGAAGATCGCCATGGCTTAATCTCATTAAATACCACCGAAATCGAAGACCTAGCTTTTGAGTAGCCAGGATTAAAAAGGATTAGGTATACGCTTTCATTTAGAAAGTAAAAAGAAAAGAAACCACCTGTTCAAGCAACTATTATATCAGTTCATCAGAACTAACAAGTGAACAGTTTTTAAATGCAGCAAGATATCATTGCTCTATTGAAATGGCCTGCGTTGGAAGCTTGATGTTGTAATGGGAGAGGATCAGTGCAGAATTAGACGAGCAAATGCAGCTGAGAACCTTGCAAGCGGGCGTCATGTTGCTTTAAACCTCCTAAAAAGCACTAAAACGTTTAAAACAGGAGTAAAAAGAAAGCAGCACAAATAAAATCGATGTTATATTTACCGTGAAAGCATTCTGAACTCGTTAAAAAAAGTGAGTAAAAAAACAATATTTCAAAAGAGCCTAGAAAAAACTTAATTGTCGCTACATTTTGAATATGTAATTTTTTGCAATGATTTACTGAATTTGAAATTCCAGGGAAATTCAAATAAACTTAGCAAAAATAATAAAAAAAATTACAACCATTGAAATATTTTAGAGTTTAGAAATATCAAAGGTTTATCAGGCTGGTTTTCTTCGTAATCTCACCGTAAATAACTAACTCCCACGATGTAAGTTTCGTAAAGAAACAGCTAGTTACATAAACTTACCCCTTGAATTAAGTTTTTTTATACGTAAAATTTAGATGGCATAGTTAATGTAATGGGTATTAATTCTATTGGCATCAAATATTACACCATTGTAATATAGGAATATCACCTAGCAGAAATATTATATTATACTTCTGAACGTCCAACCCTATATGAATCTATTATTCCAATGATCCACACGATCAACAATACATTCGTCATTATATTTAATTCACCCATTAAAGAGCTACTCGATAATGAAGAAGAAATTGTTGAAATATTTAGTGGAATTTCTCCATTTTGAATTTGTGCTACAATTTTCTCAGTTTTTTGGAAGATAACACTGACAATAATACATAAAGGAATAGTAAAAGCCGTGAACAACACAGCACTCATTACATATTTCTTAAGGACAAAATGGCCCATTCCTGGATATACAAACACAGATAACAATACCGCTTTCATTGATTTTTTCATTAGGACGCCTAGATTGAAGATCATAATTAATTTAAAATGGAACAAATTTTGAACCAAGTAATACAAATTTCAATAAATAACTTTTCTATTTTATTGATTAAAATAACTGACTGCCGCATTGTAAGCTTCAGAAATGCAACAGCCATTTATGCCAACATACACCTTGAATCAAGCTGTTTTCCCGCATAGGATTTAGATTACATACTTAATACAATTGGAATTAATAGTTATTCTCATGTCGAATTTTGTACGCAGATCTGTCTTTTAAGATAAAGACTCACAGGACAATCTAACTTTCACTAATCTGCGTCATGATAAAAGGGCGAACTAGAGCATGAGTTAAGAATTAAAATCTTTATTTAAATTTGACTTACTCGCCTTACTAACTTTTCATCTTGAAGTATCATAACTATAAAATCATTGTTGAGGTACCCTCTCCATAGACAGCGAGCTGACATATAATCGCATACTTTTTTGGTTATGGCAACATTTGTTAGCAATGTATTGATCAACTCATACTGTAATTTTTACCTAACCAACATTTGTGGATTAAAACATGCTTGCATGTTCGCATGTTAATTCCCCCACGCCTGTATCTATTGAGTGTACAATGAACAAATTTTATATGATAAACTCCCTCGCCAAGTTTTATGCTACCGCGCCGATAAATTACCCTACATGAGGAGTGGTTCCCTTTGAAAAAAAGAATATAGTCAGCTTTTTATAGCATAATTTGCTTTGTAATTTAATCTTTGCAGTCTATTACATCAAATATAATGACACAGCTTTCAATCTGTAAATCAATGGATGGCTATAATTTCATCTATTTTAGCATCTACGACGATTTAACCTAACACTCATTGATACCGACAACTCCAAACGCTCACTGTATAACCGCATTTTTACTATCTTTTGCTGAGAATGAACGACCAAAGGTTTTCTTATCAATGACATCACAGCCCATCATTTAAATTAAAGAAGAAATTCAAAATTGAAATCCTAATACAATTTCATATGCTTTTAAACGGCACAGAACTAAGCAATAGCATCAAGTTTATGCCCATGCCACTTAGAAATGCAGCTTCTTAAAGGAAAATTGTGCCAAGATATGAAGCCTAAAATTGCCATTAGATGATTAGACTGGTTAATCATCTAAGCCAGCATAAAAGAATGATTTTAATGCTTAACTAGCCGCGTTAGGTCGAGATTTTATAACGAAACAAATTAATACAAGTTAGCAAGCTTTGTGGGCAAGAGACATTGTGCATTTTAATAACTCGCCAGACACTAGATTAACTAAAGCTGAATGATGTTTTCATTTTCAAGATCAGTAAAATATTTTAGTGTTTTTACTTTTAACTCCATTGTGGCACCTTCATCACAAACAATCATTGCCTTAGGATGAAGTTGTAGCGCTGAAACAGTCCAGAGGTGGTTCACGCAGCCCTCAATAGCCGCTTGTACAGCAAGCGCCTTATTATGGCCTGTCACTAAAATTAATATTTCCTTTGCATCGAGTAAAGTACCTACACCAATAGTTAAAGAAAGCTTTGGTACTTGATTAATATCGTCATTAAAGAAGCGTGAATTCGCAAAGCGCGTATGCGGGGTCAATGTTTTAATCCGTGTACGAGATGCAAGTGATGAGCCAGGCTCATTAAACGCGATGTGTCCATCTTCCCCAATCCCGCCCATGAATAAATCAATTTTACCATAACTTATGATCTTATCTTCGTAACGCTGGCACTCAGCAATTAAATCAGTTGCCAAACTATTTAATAAGTTAATATTGTTTAATTGAATGTCAATGTGGCTAAAAAAGTTGTTATGCATAAAACTATGGTAACTCTGCGGATGAGATGGATCGATACCAACATATTCATCCATGTTGAAGGTAACCACATGTTTAAAACTAACTTCACCAGCTTTATATAAGGCAATTAATTCTCTGTATGTTGCCAGTGGTGTACCGCCAGTTGGGAGACCTAATACAAATGGACGCAGAGCTGTTGGAGCAAACTCATTTATTTTAGTGACGATGTAACGAGCGGCCCACACGCCAACACTTTTTGCTTGCTTTAATGGAATGACACGCATATTTTCTCCTACATTAGTTTAGTTAACGGATATTATGAACCGCATACTTAAAAAGCAACAATATACAATTTTTATAGCTTGCTAGATGCAGCATTTTATTTAGGGACTGCGTAACATCTGTTAAATGTTAGGGATAAAGTGAGATCCTCCTCTCGTTTAGAAAAAGATGGGATATTTATTATACAAGCCCGAGCTTATCTTTCAAGATTAATTTTTTGAACAGCATAATGATAATGAATAATAGTTTCGCTAAAAATGTAACCATTGAACTAACAGTTTGTCGTTAATTCAAGCGAAAAATGATTAGCGAAGCTAATCGTTAATAAATGAAATATTGGGCATTCTTCTGATTATCGAGTTCGTGCCTTATGTGTCACTTTTACGTCACATGGATATATACCCATCACACCTGAACTGCACCGATAATGGAAGGTTGGTATATTCTAGTGTATCAACGTTATTATTAAAAAGAAAGGTAGGCTGTAGGATACAACGACAACCAGTCATCAAACTATCAATATTTATGCCCAGAAAGAATACATGAGACTGGTTTTATCAAAAATTGCGTCGATAACCCAAAGAGACAAGCTCTACACAGAATAAAATAGGGGAAAACAGGCTCATTTTTATCAACATACGCCCAAAGAGCAGATTTGAAAAGAGATAAGGATAAAAGGCGATTACAATGCAACCTAAATCCAGTTATCGATTAATGTCTAACCTATGACTATCAATTAGATTGAGTATGCGATCTAAATTTCACACAAGAAAACTGGCTTAATTCAAAGCATAAGTTGATGCAAATGGCGGACCCATTAGAAAAATTTACAAAACAAACGTAAGTTATTTTAAGCAGTGAAATAGAAAAACTTTTTATTGTAATTGGTTTAAAAGGTGTTTAGATTTTTAATGCTGTGCGGGAAATACACCAAATATCAAGCTGTTTTACGTTTTTTTCAATCAGTGCTTTGCATAAACTATTCACCGTTGCACCTGTTGTCACGACATCATCAATAATGACAATATGCTTGTTTTTTAACGCTTGATTATTTTTAATAAAAAATGCCCCATTTAAGTTTTTCTTTCGCTGATATAAAGACAATCCTTCTTGTGCTACTGTATTTTTATTGCGGATCGCCGTGTTATATAAAATGGGGATCCTTAATGCTTTTGATACTACTTGTGCAATGAGCTCCGCCTGATTGAATCCACGTTTTCGTAATTTATCAAGATGTAATGGTACGGGTAAAAGGTAGTCGACTGCGCCTATTTTATTGTCAGAAAAATTAAATAGGATTGATCTTACCAGCAAAATCCCCAACAGTTCACCTTCTAAGAGGCTTTTACTGTATTTAAATTTCTTAATTAACGATGACAAAGGTGATACATAGTCACCAATCGCATGAATGCTTGAAAAATGATGGGGCTGTTTAAGGCAGTATCCGCAAAATACTTGTGATTTGGGCAATGACAGCGAACAATGTTGGCAGCAAGCTCTTTTATTTATCATGAAAGTGGAACACATTTCACAAATCAGCCCAGTATCAATGCTATTGTGTGTATGAAATTCTTTTATTTCATCACAGGTCAAATTTTTCAAACCACAAAGTAAACATTGAGCAGGTAATAAATACTCTACTAGCCTTAATGATTGTTGCTTGATAAACTTGAACATACGTACACCATTAAAAATTAAACTTTTATGAGTATTGTTCATTGTGAGCGTGTGGGTCAAGGAGAAGATCTTATTTTAATCCACGGTTGGGGGGTTAACCTCACTATTTGGCATCCTATTATTAAACGCTTGAGTCAACATTTTCGATTACACCTTATCGATTTACCTGGCTTTGGTAAAAGTAAGATGATTACGCCTTATACTTTCGATGCTCTGGTAGCTACAATTTTAAAGGTTGTGCCTAATCAAGCTATTTGGTGTGGTTGGTCATTAGGGGGGTTACTGGCAACACATGCCGCCTATTTACATCCTGAAAAAGTGATTAAATTAATACAGGTATGTAGCCCGATTAAATTTATCCACGATCATGACTGGCACGGTATAAAAAATCATGTTTTTGATCGCTTCACAATAGAAATAGAACAAAATACAATCAAAACACTGACACGCTTTATAAACCTACAGGCCTTGGGGAGTTGCTCTGCGAAAAAAGATGTTTTATTTATAAAAAAACAAGTTTTCAATAAGAACGTAGCAACAAAAAATGCTTTAATTGCGGGATTATTACTTTTGAATAAGGCAGATTTACGCCTTGAATTTTCAGCAATTAGTCAACCTTGCTTATCTATTTTTGGACGCTTTGATAATTTAGTGCCCGCTCAAATCAGCGAAGCAATGAAACAATTACTGCCACATTCACAACAGTTGATCTTCGATCGTTCATCACACATCCCTTTTATAACAGAGCCAGATAATTTTTGTGATGCTTTAATCACGTTTTCACTGAGGTAAATAATAAGGACCAAATTCACTAGGAAATTAGTTAGACGAATGTTTTATACCATACATAAAGGTACATTTTTATTATTGGAAATATACTATGGATATAAAGTATACATTCAAACAGGGTGTGATATATTTTCAAAATGCTTCGGTACAAGTTATACCAATCACATTAACTATCTGATCTAATTTTATAATATCGAGCCCTCTTTGCTTGTAGTTATATTTCTTGTGTTCTTTATTTGGCATCATCAATGACACTTGCTTCACTACTACAATAGCATTTAAACCAAACTTCTTCCGATATGTTGCGCCTTATTCTGATCATCGAGTTCGTGCCTGATGTCTCATTTTCCGTTACATGGCTACATATACAAATCCAAAGCTGAGAACAATAGATCCCAGCCCTTGTTTAGTATTACTCTTCAGGTGCAAGCCATCGAACTATAGTGGTTTAATAATTTTGCAAGGTTTGATAGCCTCTTAAATTAATTA
>JAGLDN010000310.1 GCA_023145575.1 Psychromonas sp. | reverse complement strand
AAATTTTTTTTTTTTATTTTCATTAAATCAGTTTAATATAGCCATATTAGATTGATGTTATAGATGCTTTTATATTGATAACACAATTTAATTAGTCTTAAATAAAAATATCTCGTTTATAAATATGGATAAATTTAAAAATGAAAATATATACACATGCATTTATTAAAAATATACTCTGTTTCATTTTACTTTCTGTAACAATCAATGCGCAAGCAAAAGAGCCTTCTAAAAAAGAAAACAAAACAATTAAAGAAGTACCTTATCGAATAAAACCGACCAACTCTGTGTGGGAAGACAAGGATATCGATCCCTCTTTTTATAAAAATCCTTATAAAATTTCACTTTTCCATGCGCCCAACGGTGAAGACTCAACTCGACTATTGAATCAGACATACACAGTAATAGGTCTAGGTTTTGGTGTTGCTGCTGCCTTATATGCGATGCCTGAGTCAGTCACTAAATGGGATAAAGATGATGCTCGAAATGTTTTTGACAAATGGATAGATAACGTAACAGAAGGGCCTGTTTGGGATCGTGATGATATGTTTTTAAACTATATAGGTCACCCCTATTTTGGCGGCGTATTTTACATGGCAGCAAGAAAATCAGGCTATCGACAGTGGGATTCCTTTTTATATTCAACAATGATGTCTACCTTTTATTGGGAATATGGCATCGAAGCATTTGCAGAAGTTCCTTCTGTACAAGACCTTGTTGTCACGCCTGTTTTCGGCTGGGTTTATGGTGAATGGACTCTTAAAACCGAAAAAGATATTTGGCTTAATGATGCTAAAGTGATGAACTCAAAAATACTTGGCAATATATCACTCTTTTTACTTGATCCCATTGATTCCATCGGACGTAATATTAATTACCTTTTTGGAACCGATATTCTCAAGGCTGGCACAGGCTATTTCACCCTTCAAGAAAATAAACTACCTAATAGTCAAAAAACAGACACTAAAATAGGTTTTAAAGTCAGTTATACTTATGGGTCTGATGGGAGTAAAGCATCATCTGATATCACTAAAGACAGGCTTAAGGATCATTCATTAAACATAAATGCCATTGATCCTGTTAATACGAGTATTATTGGTGCGTCAATCGGTACCGTTTGGTTTAACTTTGACAAAGATCTCGAATTGAAATCTTCTTTAGGCTATCAATATTCTTTGGGATTATATTTTTCGAGAAGCTTTTCTTCTCGTCTTTCGTACGCTCGCGCAAATGCAAAATCATCAACGAATAAAGGCCCTGTAGCATACGAAGATTACGGCTTAGATTCACAATACTACTTAAATGCAAATGGCAATTTACGCCCATTTCTAACCGCAGGATTTGGAGACTTAATGATAAATAAAGATTCTGATGGGAGGCGTTTTGTTGTTAATGGTGGATTAGGTCTACATTATAAAATAAATAATAAATTTGCAGCGCAAACTGACTGGCGGCATTACTACACAAAAAACACTTATCAAAATGATGATCAATATAGTGTCAGGGTGATCTATCGCTTTGGTAACGGAGAAGGGTCTTTATAAAATAAATACATTAGGGCTATCACGCTTAACTGGTTTAATTTTGTCGCATCAACAGGACTTGGATAGAAAAATCGTTAATTACGCCTTAAAATGAACATCTTGCAAATAGCTGACAAAGCATCTTGATCTATTTTTTAGAATAGAATAGACATAAAAAAATCAAAATAACATAATAAGAAAAACTATACTAAACTAATTGTTGAGTTATAAAAATTCATATTATTTAATCTCGATTTTACTGGTAATACATGACAAAAATATGTAATATATAAGTCCATAAATTTTATAGCTTGGGAGAAAACAATGAATCAACTATTTTCAACACAGATAAGATCTTCTGAAATTACGATAAACAAGGTATTGAAAAATACGTACATGTTACTTGGAATGACACTGGCTTTCTCAGCATTTACAGCAACAGTCGCAACTATCATGCAAATTGGTCCAATTACTTCGTTAGTTTTAATGATAATTGGTTTTGTTCTGTTATTTGTTGTTTCAAAAACTGCAGATACAAGCAAAGGGCTTTTTTGGGTGTTCATGTTTACAGGTGTTCTTGGCGCATCACTTGGCAACATGCTTAATCACTACCTTGCAATGCAAAACGGGGCATCACTTATCATGCAAGCGTTAGGATCAACCGCGCTTATCTTTTTTGCTTTATCAGCATATGTCTTAACCACAAAGAAAGACTTCTCATTTATGGGTGGATTCTTGATGGCAGGCATGATTGCTGTTATCATTGCAATAATTGCTAATATCTTCCTGCAAATTCCAATAATGCAAGTTGTAATAAGTAGCATTGTTGTTCTGCTTATGTCCGGCTTCATCTTATTTGATACAAGCCGCATCATAAATGGAGGCGAAACCAATTATATTCGTGCAACCGTTTCCTTATATTTAAATATATTTAACTTGTTTGTTAACTTACTGGTATTATTAAACATTATTGATGACTAATTAATATCAATGTCAGCCAATAACCAGTAAGATGTTACAGAAAACTTATTGTCATTGATAGTTACCAAAGATACCAAAGATACCAAAGCTTTATCGCATGCTACTACTTAATAACGGAAGTTATTTTTAACTATTTTGTCACAAAAATTCTAATCACTGGTCTAAATATATACCATTATAGAAAATAAAATCTTTAATTAACTTAAATTTACAAGCCGCTTATAAAGTCAATTTAACAAGAGATAATAACTGTGAAATTATTGCTTCGTTTGTCTATTAGGTGACCTTAATCTCTTACACAACAAGGCGAATATCATGGTATTACCATTACATAATCGATACTGTCAGCACGTTGGTTGGATCATGCCAGATGAATATATTTATGATCCAAAGATGGTTTCGGTTGCATACATCTCGGATAGAAATGCTTGGGCAATTGATGGCAGCCATTGGTTGGGTCCGATGAACAAGTTAACCTGTTTAGATCACTTAGGCAAACCAGTCGCGTGGAATGACAATGACGTTCAAGGTTACACACACCCATCTAGGCCTCAATTTATGGGTGTTCACTGTGCTAGCCCAGCGCGCCCTTGTCTACCTTCACAACCCATGTTGCCTAATCCCGCGATCCGCCCAACAACTGGTTGGTCAGCATTATCATTTATTGAATGGTGTAGTCAAAAGGATAAACCAGAGGATAGAAAAATGGATCCCCTACAGATAAGATTAGCTGAACGTAGAAAAAAATTTGCTGATGGTTCTATAGATTTAGCTAAAGGGTACTCGGAATTAAAGGGTACTCGAGATAAAATTTCCTTAAAAAAATAAAATATTATAATAGCTTGTTATTATCACAAACAAAAGGAGTAAATAATGAAAGAACAATCTTGTATTTTACCAGCATTTATGAGTAGAACAGATGATACGCCAAAACGAATCCCAGACACAGGCGGCATGTTTAAAGAGACTAATGCGCATAAATATATAGCATCTGTACAATTTGACGATAAAAAAGCTAACACTGAAGATTCAAATCGTAGCGAACTCTTAATAGCTGACGAATGGTTACAAGAGAACGACCATATCCGCCATGATGAATATGCTGTTGGTGTTTCAATGTCGATACGTGAAAATAATATCTCACAAAAAGATCCTGTTAAAGTCAAATTTACAGTTTCAAGTTTACAGGGTTATAGCAACATTCCTGAAATGATGTTCGCTACTGGCGACATGATGAAAGTCCGTAAAGTTGAAGTAGAGATGAGCATAGTAGAGTTTTGGGATCTTTTTCGCTCTTTAGAAATAACAGTTTTAGGTGGTTTTGAAGCGAATAGTGGCGTATCTTAGGGGCATTTATTATAGACCCATGTGACGTAAAGGTACTTTGTCAGGCTTTAGCATTTGGAGGTGAAATTGGGATAATATCATCTAGCAAAAGGAATTGAGACGAAGAAAGTTAAATACGGTGTTTAAAATGAAATCAAAATTAGAAATTTATGCGTTGTCAGTCTGTTTCGCCTCGATGATTTGTCTCGTTATAGCATCAAGTATTGGCATATATTCCATCTTTGAAGTTACTGCACCAAAATTTACCATGCTTTCCTATGACTACGCAAAATATCAAAGCAATGATACTTATTGGGATGATGTAAATAATAACGATTCTAAAGCCAGTGATGAAGCTATTCGACCAAATAGAGATACACTAACAAAAGATAGGCTAGATAAATTCTTTGTAGCCATTAAAGCAGAGCAGCGAGAAGGATATCAAACGTTATTAAAAACCTTAATTTTTATTCTCGTTACCGGAAGTGCATTATTCATACATTGGAAAATCGCAAAACAATCGAGGGAGTAATGACTAGAAAGAGTAATGAAAGTCATCGCTAGCATGTAGCATTAAAATTCCACTTATCATCATCATATGTCAAGTGTGAAAATTTACAAAAAATATTGATAAGTTATTGACTAAAATTACTATTATCACCCTAAAATACTCACTGCTTTAATATAGGCAAAAATTAACTCTTTTTCTTGAAGCTTTAGTTCCAATAATGATTTCTTGGTGATTTTTGCCAATAGCTTTTGTTTTTTTATGCACAGAGTTAATAGAACACTCCATTGTGAAATAGACTCTATTTTTTCAATCGTCACCATGAGTTTATTTTGTAATGAACTGGCATGTAATGGCGCTCTTGATATGATAACATCTCTACTTTCTACTTTTACTTTCATGCTTTCACCTTTATATTCAGATACAGTTAACATCACCGCTTGCCCATCTATTTTACCTTTCATAACTGCATAATGACTGTCCCAGAGGAGATCTGTTACATATAAAAACAG
This sequence comes from Psychromonas sp., assembly GCA_023145575.1. Classification (GTDB taxonomy): domain Bacteria; phylum Pseudomonadota; class Gammaproteobacteria; order Enterobacterales; family Psychromonadaceae; genus Psychromonas. The sequence goes on along the minus strand of JAGLDN010000310.1, from coordinate 4,618 downwards.
TCCGTAATGATCATGCTTAACGAGGCTAAGTTTGGTATCTAAAAACAACGCTTGAGGACTGCCAATTGCTTCAATCTTCCCATGAGAAATTAATATCATTTGCCCACTTAAATAAAACAACTCTTTCATGGAATGGGTGATGTAAATAATAGGTAAACGGGTGCTGAGTTGTTTTATAAATGGCAGCAATATATTGCGACTGTGCTGATCTAACGAAGATAAAGGCTCATCCATGATCAGCAGATCAGTTGCGGTTAGAATGGCCCTTGCGATCGCAATACGTTGTTTTTGACCACCTGATAACTGCGTTGTTTTTTTAGCCAATAAATCATTAAAATCTAATGCTTTGCCGAGCTGCGCAATAGAGTATAGTGGCTTTCTCTTTTTATTTGATGCTATTACTAGATTGGCATTAACATCTAAATGGGGAAATAATCTTGGCTCCTGAAACACCATGCCAATTTTTCTTTTTTCCGTTTTCAAAAAATGCGCGTTTGATTGCCAAATATCGTCACCAAACTGTAGTTGACCAATAAAACCATCATCTAAGCCTGCAACTGCCCGGGCAAACGTAGTTTTTCCTGATCCAGAATCACCAAATACACCGCAGACACCTAATAATGCAATCTCACCTTTAAAATGAAATAACATCTCATTATTTTGCGTACTTAAATCAAAAGCCATAATTTTTTTGTTGGCGATTAATTCAGGCATTGTTTAACCGCCTTTGACGTTTTTGTAATACACCATAAATAAGCACTAATAAAGTCATTGAAAAAACAAGTAAAGTGATTGATAACATATGCGCCTGCTTATATTGCAATGTTTCAACATGATCAAATAAAGCAATAGAAAGCACTTGTGTTTCACCAGGGATATTTCCACCAATCATAAGCACCACGCCAAACTCGCCAATGGTATGCGCAAAACCGAGTGCTCCTGCAATAATAAAACTCGGCAGCGTCATTGGCAAAACGATTTTATAAAAACGCTCTCGAGCATTAAATCCCATTGTTGCAGCTACTTCTAGATGAGCTTTATCAAAATTCACAAAGGCACTTTGTAACGGTTGAACAACAAACGGCAATGAATAAATCACAGACGCAATAAGCAAGCCTGAAAACGAAAATGCAAGTGTAGAGCCTGTAAAATTAAGCCAAAATCTACCAAAAATATTGTTTGGGGAAAATGAAAGTAATAAATAAAAACCTAATACAGTCGGCGGGAGTACCAAGGGTAAGGCAACGAACGCTTCAACGACAGGTCTAAAAAATAACTTACTGCGTGCAAGCCACCACGCTAAGGCGGGTGATAAAATTAACAATATAATCGTCGTAAAGCCGGCAAGTTTAAGCGTCAACCAAAAAGCGCTATAGTCAAGCTCAGTTAGCACAATTATAAATAACCTTTTTGCTGGATCAACTGTTTGATTTTAGCTGACTTTAGAAAGTTGACAAATTGTTTTGTCTCATTAAGGTGTCTACTTTTCGCTAAAATAACACCCTGCTGTTCAATCGGCTGAAATAAATCTGTTGGTAATAAATAATATTGTTTTTTTGGCAGCTTTTTAACTAACACATAAGCAACAAAGCCAGCATTGATATTGCCTGAATCAATAAATTGATAAGTTTGTACTATATTTGTACCTTGTATATATTGATGATTTTTCCATAATTTCATACTTATTAAAGCCTGCTTTGTTGCCAGACCATAAGGTGCTAATTTAGGATCGGCAATGGCTATCCTATCTTTATAATGGGATAAACTATCTGCAGTGACTTGTACTGGTGATTTTGGTTGCCAAAATGCCAATTGCCCTCGCGCATAGGTAAAACGACTCCCCATTACCCCTTGCGGTGAAGATTCAATTAACCTAGCGCGGGCAACGTCTGCTGATAAGAACAGATCAAAGGGCGCTCCATGCATTATTTGATTAAATAAAATCCCTGTTGAGGCACTTGAAATTATCACTGTTTTGCCTATTTCGTGTTTATATTCTTTGGCAATGTCGATTAATGTCATTTTAAAATTACTAGCAACCGCGATTTTGATTTCTGCATGCGCTATAAAACTTGAAAACGATAAAAACAACAGGATGAATAAACGCATTACTACCGCCATTTTTCAAGTGCCCGTTGATCACTCTGCGCCGCATCAACCCAATATTGTTTACCTTCTGCATTGGTTTCTTTTTTCCAAAAAGGCGCCTGGGTTTTTAAAAAATCCATAATGAATTCACAAGCAGCAAATGCCTCTCCACGATGTAAGCTCGCAATACCAACAAATACAATTTGATCTCGTAATTGCAGATCGCCAACACGGTGAATAACAGTGCAGTCATTGATAGACCAACGTTTTCTTGCATTCGCTACAAGCTCAGCCAATATTTTTTGGGTCATTATTCCGTAGTGTTCAATCGTTAACGCGTTAATATTTTCACCATTGCTAATATCACGCACAAGTCCTGTAAAAGTAACAATAGCACCCGTGCTGGGATGATCACGAAGTCGCTCATATTCTTGCTGCTGATTGAAATCTGCTGTTTGTACTTTTATCAATTTAACCACCGGTTACAGGGGGAAAAAAGGCAACTTCATCGCCAGTTTTTAGCACTGTGCTCTTAACTGCGATTGTGTGATTAACAGCAATGCATAATGCACTGTTTGACAATGCTTTTTGCCAAATCGCATCTCGAGTTGATAAATGCTTTAATAACATATCAACACATTGATTTTCATTGGCAGGTAATTCAATGCTCTCCGTTTTTAATTGATCTTTGAGACTAGCAAAAAATAAGATTTTTATCATCAATTTATCTCACTTATTGCTTTGTTTTTTGCTCGAAAATGACCTGATTTACCACCTGTTTTTTCTAATAGTTGAATACTTGAAATCACCATGTCTTTTTGCAGTGCTTTGCACATATCATAAATGGTTAATGCCGTGACTGATGCCGCAGTAAGGGCTTCCATTTCAACACCGGTTTTTCCTGACAACTTACAAAGGCTTTCAATTCTCACCCTATTATGTGCTGGCTCGACTGTTAAATTGACTTCTACTTTAGTTAATGCAAGCGGATGACAAAGCGGAATAAGAGATGCTGTGCGTTTAGCTGCCATAATACCAGCAATCCGCGCCGTCGCGAAAACATCACCTTTATGGTGCTCACCGCTTAAAATTAAATCAAGTGTCTTTTTTGACATTTCAACATAAGCCTGTGCAATCGCTTGGCGCTCTGTCACTTTTTTATGTGTCACATCAACCATATTAGCTTTCCCATCTTGATTAATATGGTTAAATTTATTTTCCATCTTAAGATGCGATATGCGGCATAAAATTACATGGCTTATGTGTAGAATTCAATTGCTCTTCGATAATTTTTGTCCATGCAGTTCGGCAGGCTCCTGTTGAGCCTGGCATACTAAAAATAACTGTATTATTTGCAAAACCTGCAAGTGCTCGACTTTGAATTGTTGATGAGCCGATTTCTTGATATGAGACATGGCGAAATAATTCACCAAATCCTTCAACTTGTTTATCAAATAAAACACGAATAGCATCTGGTGTCATATCTCGCGTTGTAAAACCAGTACCGCCAGTTATTAGTATCACATCAATTTCATCATCAGCAATCCATGTAGCAACAGTGGCTCGGATTTCATAAAGACAATCAATCACAATTTTCTTACGCGTTAACGCATGACCCGCGTCAATTAATGCACCAGCAAGATAATTTCCTGATGTATCATTTTCTTCATTTCGCGTATCTGATACCGTTAATACAGCCATATTAGCGGGTTTAAATTCGTTAGTTGATACTTGGCTCATATACATTCCTTTCTCTATTTATTTTGAGATCTGCTTATGTGTGAGCAGACAGTCATTCCATTGTTGCTGTGTATTAATATTTTTGAAACGATAAACATTTTTTTCTAATCTTTTAATCTTTTTTAGTTTAAGGGTTTTTAATAATCTATACAGCGAACGATCTTTATTATGTGGTGAAGTTAATACTTCTGTTAAATAATTTTTTAGCAAACGATTCAATGGCAAAATCATTGGGAACGTAGATTGCGAGTAATAGACACCTATCGGATATTGCTCATATTTTTTAATTAAAATTAAGCATTCATTTGCAGTTAAAAAAGGCATATCAACAGGAATAATGCACAGTGCATCAAATTCTCCAAATAATTTTGCAACACACGCATCTAAACCCCCTATTGGGCCTAATGATTTTTGACGATCGGGTATAGAATTAAAGGCTTCATAGTCACCACTGACAAATACCTTATCAAGGGAACAAGCCTCTAACATATAAATAGCTTGCTCAAGCAATGTATTAGCTTCTAATTTCAATGTCGCTTTATCTTTACCCATGCGAGAAGACAAACCACCCGCAAGCACTATACCTGCTATTTTATTCATTTATTTTATGAGTATGTCAGTTGATGTCTCATTATGAAAATTTTATCATCTAACTAAAATTTTGCTGATGACCAATCCTACTTGTTAAGCGCTACTTTAATAGCTTGTCACTTTTTTATGAATAAGATGCACAATGTATTACAAGCTCTATTAAAAATAACGAAATTTAGGGGCTGTTGATCTTTCACAT
>JAGLDN010000031.1 GCA_023145575.1 Psychromonas sp. | reverse complement strand
AACAAAGATCAACAGCCCCTAGATTGAGATTTTATAACTTTGTTGATTGATGCTAATTACATTACCCTTCGGAGCTTATGCTAGAGATCTGTTTCTTATGAAAAAAAGGCACTGCTTCGTTATAACATTCGAATATGGAGTAACAATAAATTATTAATATACCTTCGTTAATGCGACGGCTCAACAATTAGAATCGGTAATCGTTGATAAACCTGCTGTTACGCCTTAGTCTGATGTCCGAGCTAAAGCCTGACAAAGCAATTTCACTTCACATGGGTATATATAAAAAATACTAATTCGTTACATAATAATTGTGTTATATTGCGCCTTAATTTGATAGTCAAGCTTGAGACTTACAAAGCATTTTGAGGTGATTTACTGGAACTTAGGTTAGCTTGAATTATAAATAGGTTGATTGAGCCTATGATTTTAGTAAAATAATGTCATTAACTGTCCAAATCATTTTAAAATGAAACGTTAGCATGGCAAATGGGTGAAATTTCCCTTACTTGTGCTGCGCGAGTTCGATGATCAGCTAAGCATTACAATAATCGAACATGTTGAAACGATAGCAATTAACACGGTTTTGATCAACGCAACTTATCAACACCGATTGTGGTAATGGTTAATAAGTCACCTCGCGCATTGCGTTGATTTCCAATTATATGCAGGGCAATACATCTTTGGTTAAATCAATATCAAATTTTATCAACAATAATCAGGAGTAAATTATGCCATCTCGTAAAGATCTAGCAAATGCAATTCGAGCATTAAGTATGGACGCAATTCAAAAAGCAAATTCAGGGCACCCTGGGGCGCCACTTGGAATGGCTGATATTGCCGAAGTATTATGGCGTGATTTTTTAGAACATAACCCAACAAACCCTCAGTGGGTTGATCGCGACCGTTTTATTTTATCAAATGGGCATGGTTCAATGTTGCTTTATTCGTTATTACATCTTTGCGGTTATGATCTTTCAATTAACGACATTAAATCTTTTCGTCAATTACACTCTAAAACGCCTGGTCATCCAGAATTAGGTTACACTCCTGGTGTTGAAACAACAACAGGGCCATTAGGCCAAGGCCTTGCTAATGCAGTAGGTATGGCGATTTCTGAAAAATCACTTGCCGCACAGTTTAATCAAAAAGATCATGAGATTGTGGATCACTATACCTATACATTTTTCGGTGATGGTTGCTTAATGGAAGGTATTTCCCACGAAGCATGCTCCTTAGCTGGCACGTTAGGGCTTGGTAAGCTTATTGCGTTTTGGGACAACAACGGTATTTCAATTGATGGGGAAGTTGAAGGTTGGTTTACGGATGACACACCTGCACGGTTTAGAGCATACGGTTGGCATGTTATTTCTATTGACGGGCACAATGCTAAAGAAATTAATTCAGCGATTGTGGCTGCACGCGCTGAAAAATTAAAACCGACCCTGATTTGTTGTAAAACCATCATCGGTTATGGATCGCCAAATAAACAAGGCAAACATAACTGTCACGGCGCACCCTTGGGTCAAGATGAGGTCATTGCAACGCGTAAAGCTCTCGGTTGGAATTATGGTGATTTTGAAGTACCGGATGATATTTATGCAGATTGGGACGCGAAGAAATCCGGCATTGCAATTGAGAAGTCTTGGGATAAAAAATTTGCAGCATATGCCGAACAATATCCAGCGCTTGCGGCTGAATACAAACGACGAACAAGTGATAAATTGCCAGAAAGCTGGGCTGAAAAATCCTCAAGATATATTGAAGATTTACAAGCTAATTCAACTATTATTGCAACACGTAAAGCATCCCAGAACTGTATTGAAGAGTTCAGTCAATTTTTACCTGAATTGTTTGGCGGCTCATCAGATTTATCACCATCAAACCTAACAATGTGGACAGGTACTAAAGCACTGACAGCAACTGATGCATCTGGCAATTACTTGCATTACGGAGTACGTGAATTTGCTATGACAGCTATCGTTAACGGTATTGCGCTGCATAAAGGCTTCATACCTTATGGTGCTACCTTTTTGATGTTTATGGAATATTCGCGTAATGCCTTGCGTATGTCTGCATTAATGAAGCAACGTGCAATTGAGGTATTTACACACGATTCAATTGGGCTGGGTGAAGATGGTCCCACTCATCAAGCGGTAGAGCAAATTGCAAGCTTACGCTTTACGCCCAATATGGATCTATGGCGCCCCTGTGATAGCGTTGAATCAGCTGTTGCATGGAAGAGTGCCATAGAACGTGTTGATGGGCCAACATCACTTATTTTTTGCAGGCAAACCCTTAAACCGCAAGCGCGCGATGCACAGCAATTAGCTGCCGTTGCGAAAGGTGCTTATGTATTACTTGAGAGTGAGGGACCGTGTGAAATAATTTTAATTGCAACAGGATCTGAAGTGCAACTTGCAGTAGAAGCGCATGAAAAGCTAACGTCTCAAGGCAAAGCGGTTCGTGTTGTTTCAATGCCATCAACTGATGTATTTGAAGTGCAATCAGCACAATACAAGGAGTCAGTTTTACCAGCACACGTAATTAAACGGGTTGCCATTGAAGCTGGTATTGCGGATTACTGGTACAAGTACGTCGGTATCAACGGTAAAATTATTGGTATGACAACCTTTGGCGAGTCTGCTCCCGCCGATCAACTCTTTGAGCTGTATGGTTTCACGGTGAAGAATGTGGTCGAGACAGCAAACTCACTATAAGGCGCCTTGATGCTGTGCTAATAAAAATCCGCGAACTGCGCGGTTTTTTTGTTTTATTGATTGTTTTCTACCTCGTTGTCATGCTCTGCGTCGAATTTTTTAACGTTGCTGATTGGTGCAAGTGTCCAAGCGCGGCGGATCGCCCGTTCAGCTTATTATTAAAACAAGGCAACTGCACGTTTCAATAATCGAAACGGGTGTGAGCATTCACTCACCTTCTGCCATGACATTCTACCTACTGGCGGTCATTGCACCTTTACGTCTAATGGGCATAGACGCTATAAATTAAAATTATTAAATTAATCAATTCTTCTATGACATATTACTGTATTGATAAGTTCCATATTAAAATAATAGCCTCCTTTTTATTTGAGTTTACTCAAATCACGCACGGCACCTTTATCGGCAGAGGTTGCCATTGACGCATAAATTTTAAGAGCCGTTGAAATTGGGCGGTTTCGATTTACTGGTTTCCATCCAACTGCATCTGCTTTTAATCGGCGTTCTTTTAACACATCTGGCGATACTTTTAATGCTATTTCACGTGTGGGAATATCGATAAAAATAGAATCACCATTTTCAATTAAACCTATTAGACCGCCGGCTGCGGCTTCGGGTGACACATGCCCGATAGAAAGTCCTGATGTTCCACCTGAAAAACGACCATCAGTAATTAATGCACATTTTTTGCCTAAACCCATTGATTTTAGATAGGTGGTTGGGTAGAGCATTTCTTGCATACCAGGGCCGCCTTGTGGGCCTTCGTATCGAATAACAACAACATCACCAGCAATTACTTTGCCATTTAAAATAGCATTAACCGCATCATCTTGACTTTCAAATACATTGGCAGGGCCAGTGAATGTTAAATTATCATCATCAACACCTGCTGTTTTAACCACGGCGCCATCAATCGCCATATTTCCAAATAAGACGGCTAGGCCGCCTTGCGTGCTGAATGCATTTTCAAGTGAGCGAACACAGCCATTTTTACGATCGTTGTCAACGCTATCCCAACGACACGATTGGCTAAATGCTCTTATTGTACGGATCCCAGCAGGACCAGCACGATAAAAATCAATGATCTCTTGGTCTTTTGTTTGCATGATATCAAATTTTGCAAGTTGCTCTTTCATGGTCATATTTAAAATTGTTGGGATTTCACTATTTAAAAGCCCAGCCCTATCTAATTCACCTAAAATTGCCATAACACCGCCAGCACGGTGAACATCTTCCATGTGATATTTTGCGGTTGAAGGTGCAACTTTACACAGCTGAGGAATACGTCGTGACATGGTATCCATATCGCTTAGGGTAAAATCTACTTCAGCTTCTTGTGCGCATGCTAAAAGATGTAATATAGTATTTGTTGATCCACCCATGGCAATATCAAGTGCCATGGCATTTTCAAATGCGGCTTTGCTTGCAATTGAGCGGGGTAATACGCTGTAATCGTCTTCTTGATAATGACGTTTTGTGATTGCCACAATACGACGTCCAGCATCTAAAAATAGTTGCTCACGATCTGCATGTGTTGCTAGCATAGATCCATTACCTGGCAAAGATAACCCCAGAGCTTCTGTTAGACAGTTCATTGAATTGGCAGTAAACATGCCAGAGCATGAACCACAGGTCGGGCAAGCGCTACGCTCTACCTGCTCAAGATCTGCATCGGATACCGCGTTATCTGGTCCCATTACCATTGCATCTACTAAATCAAGTTTAATTATTTGATCGGAAAGTTTAGTTTTTCCAGCTTCCATTGGCCCACCAGAAACCATCACAATGGGAATATTTAGGCGTAATCCTGCCATAAGCATGCCAGGGGTAATTTTATCACAGTTTGAAATACAAACGATCGCATCAGCGCAATGCGCATTGACCATGTATTCAATTGAATCAGCAATGAGATCGCGAGAGGGCAGGCTATACAACATACCTGCATGACCCATTGCAATACCATCGTCAATCGCGATAGTATTAAACTCTTTTGCAATAGCACCTGCTGCTTCAACTGCACCTGCAACTAATTGACCCATATCTTTCAAATGAACATGACCTGGAACAAATTGTGTGAATGAGTTTGCAATAGCTATAATTGGTTTACCAAAATCGTTATCTTTAACGCCAGTTGCGCGCCATAATGCCCGAGCGCCCGCCATATTGCGTCCGTGTGTTGAGGTTTTAGATCGATATTCAGGCATTATATGCTCCTTAATAGTATTATCGCGAATTCAGGTTAACTATACCCATGTTATTTCGTAACGCAACGCCAGCAAGACAAATTGTGTTATATACTTGACATAAAAATTACCAAAGCAGAATTAAAATAAATACTTTAAGGCATAATTCATAGTGCTCAGTAAAAATTTAAAACTTTATTGATGGTTACAAGTAGCCGCACTCTGCGTGGTAATGCATAGGTTGTTGAGTTATAAATAGCAACTGAGTGCCCACCAGGATCATCGGAACTAAAAAAGTAATGAGAAAAAGTGATCGGCATGAATGAGGATGACTGCTCTGCCTCGGTGAGAATAGGTTATCGATGTTATCAGAATACGCACGATGCATCAATCATTCCAAATTCACGCTAATCAGGTACAGTCTAGGTTAGTGCCTAACTAACGGGTAATTAGGCAGGAAATTTTCCTGAATTGATGCACCAAAGTCCTAAAAATTAGCGTTAGTTACTGTTTTAATGTACTTTTTGATAAAACTTAATTCAGAGTTTGATCTAAAATTTTAATTAAAACTTTTTTTAACAAACCAGCAAATGTGATAAATCCGCTGTATATTGAAAATGAAAGATAAAAACCAAGCCTACTTAAAAATTATGTATATCGACAATTGTTAAAAAAAGCAATTATGGGTAAAGTTAGCATATCAAAAAAGAACAATGAAAGGAGGTTAATACTACAGCCTCGTAAAATCAAAGAAGGTCATGGGCAAGGTCGAAGATGATGTTTGTTAATCTGATTGATATTAACATTAGAATGATAGTAACTAAAAAAATACAGTTTAATTTTTTTTTGACGATAAAAATATTTTTTATTGCTTCATTACTGATGTATTCAATGATGTCAACAGCCAGCTGGCTAGGCGATGCATTTATTGATCCCAGTGACGGGCATCTAGATATGAGTAACTGGCTGCTTGAAAAAGAAGGGTTTTTGCCTGTGCCCATTATTATTACAGAGCCAGCTGTTGGTTATGGAGCAGGTATGGCGATGGTTTATTTTCATAACAAAATGGGCAATAAAAAAGCAGGACCTCCGAGTGTCTCAGCTTTAGCAGGTGGTGCAACTGACAATGGTAGTTGGTTTGTTGGTGGTGGGCATATGGGCATCTGGGATGATGATAATATTCGCTATACGGGAGGCATTGGTACAGGGCTTATTAAGATGGAATATTATGGTCTTTCAGGTGTAAATGGCCGAAACAAAAACAGGGGTATTACATTTGAAACTAACGCTGTTTTCTTCTTACAGGAAATTCAATTTCGATTATGGAAAAGTCATTTTTTTACAGGGGTTAGCTATACGTTTGTTGATACAAGCAATAGATTTAAACTCTCACCAGCAGAGCTACCAAGATTTGGGGCATTAAATTTACCTGGCGTTAATTTTGACAGTCAGTCAGCTGCAGTGAGCCTTATGCTGAATTACGATAGCAGGGATAATATTTTTACCCCATCGAAAGGTATCGCAGCACAAATAAAAGTGATGAATTTCAATGAAGCATGGGCGAGCGACAGTAATTTTAATAAATATAGTGCTTCACTGCTGAGTTATACTCCTCTGAATGATGTGCTTGTGCTAGGGCTAAGAGCAGATGCAAAAATTATCGATGGTGCCGTTCCCTTTTATTCCTATCCGTTTATTGATATGCGAGGTATTAAAGCGTTGCAGTTTCAGGGTGATAAAACGATTCTTGGTGAAGTTGAATTACGTTGGGCATTTACACCAAGATGGGTGCTGGTGGGTTTTGGTGGTGCAGGAAAAGCGTATAACGATAATATAAAAGGAAATTCTGATGTTATTTATAGTAAAGGACTGGGAGTACGATATTTAATCGCCTCAAAATTAGGCCTACAGATGGGACTTGATCTCGCCAAGGGGCCTTATGATACCGCTATTTATATACAATTTGGTAGCTCGTGGTCCTTAAAATAATTTTACAGTCATCATTCAAAACGCTATTGGATGGGTGCTGATCAATATAAGGCTATTTAACGGGAATGAGAATACTATGGAAAATGTAGCTGTATTCTGCCACCATTGTCATATAGAAATACATGTCGGCCTGTAACAAAATATTTTAACTGTCTGTGATCTCGCCCGCAAAGCGAGTATTGCTAGTCAATCAGTAAGTAACGAATAATTGAACTGCAATGAAGAAAGAATAAATGAGTCTTGAATTTACGTTACTATAAAAATGTTGCACCAACACAGTGATCTGAGCTAACACCTGACGATTCATCATGAGGTAAAATGAGGATAAACTCATGTTACTTACTAAATTACTTTACTGCGTATTTAGGAAAAACGATGGCATTATCTACATTATATTGTCGTGCTTTATCAGGAGTAAGCGCGCCGAGTGTTACAGTTGAAATCCACCTTGGCACGGGTTTGCCGAGTTTTTCATTGGTTGGATTACTTGAAACATCGGTAAAAGAGGCCAAGGAGCGTGTACGCAGTGCCATTATCAATAGCAACTTTAAATTTCCAAACAATAAAAGGATTACGGTTAATCTTGCTCCTGCTAATTTACCCAAAGAAGGAGGACGCTTTGATTTAGCGATTGCATTAGGTATTTTAATTGCCTCGGATCAAATTAATGGTAGTGAAATAGATCAATTTGAATGTTTTGCAGAGCTTGCGTTATCGGGAGATTTACGCGCTGTTGATGGCATTATCCCCTGCGCTCTAGCGACAAAAGCTATTCAACGCGCACTGATTGTTTGCCCTGAAAACCAACACGAAGGTGCATTAACTGGCGCGCGAACGTATGTAGCAAAAAATTTAGCTGAAGTGTGCGCTTTTTTACAAAAAGTTACAACACTTCCATTAGCTGAAAAACAAAATCCGCCAATCGTTTCAAATCAAGCAGATATGAGTGATGTACTAGGACAAGAGCAAGCTAAACGTGTGTTAGAAATTGCAGCGGCAGGCGGACATAACTTATTGCTTATTGGGCCGCCTGGTACTGGGAAAAGCATGCTTGCAGAGCGGTTTATGACCTTGTTACCACCATTAGCAGAAAAGCATGCGTTAGAAACCGCAGCTATTTATTCTGTCTGTGGTAAACGTAGAGCAGATTGGTACCAAGCACCCTTCAGATCGCCTCACCATAGTGCATCTTCGGTTGCGCTCGTTGGTGGTGGGGGAAAACCAAAGCCTGGTGAAATTTCCTTGTCGCACCGAGGTGTTTTATTTTTAGATGAATTACCAGAGTTCCCAAGGGCTGTGCTTGATAGTTTACGACAACCCTTAGAAACAAATGAAGTGACAATCTCCCGTGCGGCAAATCAAATTACATTTCCAGCAAACTTTACTTTAATTGGCGCGATGAATCCATCCCCTTGTGGTCATATTAGTGGTGATTTGTGCCGTAGCACGCCCGATCAAATTTTGCGTTATTTAGGGCGTTTATCAGGTCCGTTTATCGATCGTTTTGCATTGTCTATCATGGTGCCATTACTGCCAAAAGGAATGCTTGCACAATCCCAAATTGGCATGAAGAAAAATACCGAAAGCAGCTTAGCCATAAAAAAACGTGTTGAATATGCACGTAATTTACAAATGCAACGACAGAAAAAATTCAACCATGCATTATCGACAAAAGAGATCACAAGTTTTTGTCAGTTAAGTATTGAAGATGCACAATTTTTAGAAGATGCGATTTATAAAATGGGACTTTCCATTCGGGCATGGCATAGCTTTTTAAAAGTAGCGCGAACCATTGCGGATTTAAGTGGATCTCAAACAGTTCAGCGAGCACATTTAATGGAATCGTTGTCGTATCGTGCAATGGATCGGCTATTAAGAAGCGTCGCAAATAACTAGACGTCACCAAGAGAGAAGTTATTTCCTCATAGCCAATAAAAGTGCTTCATAGCTTCACTTTTAGATATAATCGACATAAAAGGACCATTGTGATGAATTCATGTTATTTACTGATGTTACGCAGTTGA
>JAGLDN010000309.1 GCA_023145575.1 Psychromonas sp. | reverse complement strand
TACGCCTTGTGCAGGTCTCAACTGCGTTACATCAGTTACTTAAAGATTCTTTGTCAGGCTTTAGGTCGGTTATAAGATAAACGTAGAATATGCATTTATTAGATATTTTCTTTACGAATGTTGTAACGAAGAACTTGATGTCATGCTGATGCGCCGCAATGCAAGAAAAATCGCACCCAATCTACGTTGTTCTAAAATTTCTACTTAGAACGACTAGGATTCAATTTTATGCAAAGTATTTTGGTGAAATTTATGCATGGTATCTTGGCAAAATTTTCTTTGTTGACTTTTCATCTTGAAATAGGAGGGGTATATATACCCGTGATCTTTGATAATGAATATAATTTAGAAAAAAACACTTGAAATTATTTTCAAAAAGATCATGATTACATCATGGAAATATTATTTATTATCATTAATTAATGCTTGATTATAACGACCAAATGCATTTTCTAAATCTGCAATTAAATCTTCAACATTTTCTAAACCAATATGTAATCTAATCAGTGGCTTACTATTGTCCCACTGGGTTGCTGTACGAATTTTATCAATATTAGTGACTGCAAGAATGAGACTTTCAAAGCCACCCCATGAAAAACCTATTTTAAAATGAGACATATTTTCTACAAAAGCATTAACGGCTTTTTTGCTTCCTCTTTTTAATACAAACGAAAATAAGCCATTTGAGCCACTGAAATCTCTTTTAAAGAATGCATGACCAGGGCAACTTTCAAAGGCAGGATGCCGTATATGATCAACCTCTTTTTTTAGCGATAAAAAATTAGCAACTTGTAATGCATTTTTTTCATGTTGTGCCAGTCGTACGCTTAAAGTGCGTAGGCCTCTGGCTGCGAGGTAAACATCATCAGGTGAAGTGCAATAGCCGAGTAAATAGCTATTTTGACAAAGCGTTTTCCAGTGATCTTCATTTGCAGTTGCAATGCCCATCAACACATCAGAATGTCCGACAATATATTTTGTTGCTGCCACAATTGATATATCTATACCCATCTCAAAAGGTTTTGAGTTGATCGGTGATGCCCATGTATTGTCAAGCATTACCGTTAAGCCATGTATGTGTGCGATCTTAGCGAGCGTTGGAATATCCTGTATTTCCATCGTGATTGATCCTGGTGATTCTAAAAATAGTACCTTGGTATTTTTTCGAATAAGGCTTTCAATATCGTTTGTGATGAGTGGGTCATAATAAGTTGTTTCTATGCCGTAGTTTTTTAATAAACTATCACAAAGGATGCGCGTTGGCTCATACACGCAATCAACCATTAACAAATGATCACCAGCTTTTAAAAATGAAAGTAACGCACCTGAAATAGCAGCCACGCCTGATGGATATAGCGCACAACCGATACCACCTTCAAGTTCTGTCATCGCATGTTGAAATGCAAAATGCGTAGATGTGCCTCTTCGACCATAAAACATTTCACCTTTAGTACTGTTTTTAGCGGCAAAATGCATTTCGTCAATCGTGTCAAATAAAATTGTTGAAGCTCTAAAAATAGGTGGATTTACAATCCCGTGAGTCCATTTTTTATCACGACCAACATTTATAATTGCAGTTTCTTTTTTCATGATTGACCCTTATTTTAAGTTTTTAATTATCTGAGAGGATTAAAATAAAGACTTAAATCCTGAAGTGGTACACTGTTATGATGTTAAACCAATTAGTGGCATTTTTATATAGTGGCATTTTTAAACCTTGGCGCCATGCTCGACTTTTAAAAAACAAAGATAGTTGCAATACCTTCGCCAAAATGAGAAATAATTTATTTTGTAGTAAAAAAGTGAGCTGTTGCTAAAATATGTACTTCTGAGAAACATATTTTGAAGAGCAACGCCCCATGAGCGAAATTATCACGACGTTCACTTGTTTACACCCATTACTTTACTCGAAAATCGATAAACTATTTCATTGTTGTTAGTCAAGCTATGCTGATAATGACAGGTCACATCACAATTGGTAAGCATTAGTCGGTGGACTGAAAAAAGCGGAGGTTACCGAACGCTACTACAGGGTTTTATGAAAGCCATACTAATTGCATTGACTTTAATTGATTTATTACCAAACGTTTTGGTCTTGATTTTAGCACAGTAATTTGTGCGGCAGATGATGCAACAACCGTCACCAAAGCAGGTAACATAATCTTTGGTATGGGACGTTTCCTTAATTCAAACTACCCTTGACCTGTGCCAGTGATTGCTTCCAAACTTTATTTGTCATCGTTGTATAAAGTCGTAAATTGTGGCCAATATTGATAGAGAAAATGCATATTCAACTGTAAAGTGCATAATCGTTAAGCCACTATGGTTGGTATATGTTTTTTTATAATTTCAAATAGTGTCATAAATAAGCACACTTTTTTTGTCCTATTATTTAACAGAATTAAATGATCTGTAACCACTCCATGGCGGATCAATTTAAAGTCTGCCGATTTTGACGAATATTCTCGTAAAAGTCCATTCGTATTTTAATTCAATCGAGCCGTTCTTCACTGCTTTGGTTGTTTATTAAACACTGGTTTGGTTACAGTGTAATGAGTCACCCGTTTAACATTCATAAACAAAGCACCACTATGTACTTTCCCTATGACCATATCAAGCTTTCAATCACTAAAACGAGTTCACTCATCTACTTCTGATGGGCGCTCTTCAATGCAGATCCTTTCCTTGATAAACTCATGTCTTGCTTGATTCTATTTACTTCTTGATGTGTATCTCCGCAGTTTGCATCAAAAGTGAGAGTAAAGATCTCAACCTTGTTTTTTATCTGCCAAATTAAGTTGCAGATCATTTCGCGACTGACGTTAATGAATTAATCAAACATGCTATCAAGGTATCAGAGAATTAAGTTTGGACGCAAGTAATATGTACTTTTTGGCGCGATCTAATTAATAGTATTAATTTCCATAACTAGATAACTGATAGCGTTTATCCGCCTTTTATTGTATTGTTCTGTTCTGAGGTTTCTTATCGCTATAACCTCACTTTACGATATTTCGTTTTAGTTCTCGAGAAATTGATGATTAATTAACACCAAGTTGCAAGACTATTTTAGTTTGGCTTTTCCCGCTTTTATTAAGCGCAAAAAAAGTTTGTTATTAGTGATTTAGTCAGCTGTTTATACTTTTGCATTATTTTCATATCTTGTTGGATTAAAAATAGTTAATATATAATTAATAGGTTAGGTTTCCAACTATTTAACTTATGCATTTAAAAGTTAAATATAACAAATATCTTCATTAAAAGGAATATACATGAAAATTAAAAATAAGTTAATAATCTCCACACTTCTTTTGGTCTCGCTAGTGCTTGTTGCCTGTAAAGCTAAAGAGAAGAACAAGTTCTCACCATTTTCGCCAGGGCTTGATGGTACTTGGACATATCTATGTACACCTGATCTAACTGATCCAAATACCTCTACCAATGAAATACAGACTTATAATAACAACCAAATCGAACAGAACCTTACCATTTATAATGATTCTAAATGTATACAACCAATAATAAACACAAAAATAAAGGGTGACTTTACGCTTGGCGAAACTGTAGATAGAGGATCGAATGATGAGCATACCAAAATAGATAGAACTGGACATGAACTAGTAGTGACTATTCTAGATTCGAATACTGTACGCCAAGCGAACGCAAAACAACTTGGTGATTTTGGATTTGGCATTACAAACTGGAAAAAAGATGAGCCTAAAGTGCTCACTTCTAATAAGTTGGCAATAGAATACTATTTACTTGGTTCCACAGAATTTGATATTTTCAAATTGACTTCGAATAAGTTATTTAATGGTGATCTAAATGGTGATTTGGATGCAGATGGCCGGCCGATAAACCTTGATAGGAGTGCTTGGGGAATGCGTAACTAGACAATTAATAAGCAACCTGTGCTTACAACCAATTGTTAAATTGATAAAATTTCTGAACGTCAGCTATAAGAGTTGACTATTACAATGTCACAAACTAGGAATAAAATAAGAGGCTTTTTAGGCCTCTTTTATTTTTGAAATTAAATAATATCAATGACAACCTTGAATTCAAGTATTAAGTGCAATTGTTTATGCAGCCACTAATACCTCTGACTCCCTCGTAAATAATTCATCAGGTGTATTATAGCCTCGTGATTTTGTTGGGCTGTGGCTGAGCTTATCAATTACCATCTATATTTCTTCTTCACTTAGTTTAATAAAGTCAGTTCCCTTTGGGAAATAACGTCTGAGTAAACCATTGGTATTTTCATTTATACTCCGCTCCCATAATGAATATGGATGAGCAAAATAGATATCTGCCGCCAGTTTCTGCGCCACTCGTTCGTGTTGTGCAAACTCTTTACCATTATCAAGCGTTACGTCTTTATAAGGCGCCATGCTCACAATTAATGCATTTGCAGTGATTTAAGCATGCTTACTCTCAATGCGCTGAACTACTGTGTATAAGGTTTTTCTCTCAACCATTGTAACAAAGGCATTTTTACGCCCTTTACCAATAACTGTATCACCTGCCCAATCACCTATCCTTGATTTTAAATCAACAACTTCTGGGCGGTCATTATAGCCGTGATACTTCATTATGTTTGTCAGGCTAAAGCCCCGTAGAGAAAGAAACTTGTAACAATTAGGGGCTGTTGATCTTTCACATTGGCAACCAAATCATTGAGCAAGCTAGTGCGAGCATACTTTCAAAATGAATCTTTAGTTTATCGTATCGAGTGGGTATTGCCCTAAGATGTTTCAACCTTGCAAAGGCATTTTCAACTAAGTGCATATATTTGTA
>JAGLDN010000308.1 GCA_023145575.1 Psychromonas sp. | reverse complement strand
GCTTGATGTTGGAATGGGTGAAGATCAGTGTAGAATCAGACGAGAAAATTCCGTTGAGAACCTTGCAAGCGTTCGCCATATTGCTTTAAACCTTCGAAAAAGCACTACATCGTTTAAAGCAGGAACAAAAAGAAAAGTGCATAAAGCAAATCGGTGTGATATTTATCGTGAAAGCGCTCTGAACTCGTTTAAAAAATAAATTAATTAACAATATTACAGAAGTAATAAGAAAAAACGTAATTGTTGCTATATTTTGACTATGTAATTTTTACGATGGTTTATTGAATTTGAAATTCAAGGGAAATTCAAATAACCTTAATAAAATAATAAAAAAGTAAAAAATTACAGCCGTTGAAGTATTTTAGAGTGTAGAAATATCAAAGGCTTATCAGGCTGATTTTCTTCGTAATCTCGCCCTGAGATGATACATTACCTTGTATTGGGCATGCTTTAACGAGTAGGATCAATGAAAACTTTCAAATTTCACCTAAATTGGTGCACTTTGATTGGTAACGGGTATAACACACTGTATTAATCGACTTAACATGATTTAATAAGTCTGATAGATTAATTATTAAGTTCATCATCACCATCTATATTATCAAGTTCATCATCACCATCTATATTATCAAGTTCATCATCACCATCTATATTATCAAGTTCATCACCTGTTTCTAATGGATCTGGTGAGATGATAATGCCAGTACTGTCTGCATAGAGAAGATCGTGAGGGAGAAAAGTAACGCCAGCAAAATTAACAGCTACGTTGGTTTCACCAACATCGGTATCTTCCGCACCAACGGGAATTGCGGTGATTGCTTGAATGCCGATATCTAACTCTTCTATAATATCAACTTCACGTACGCAACCATTCACAACGATACCTTCCCAGGAATTTTCAACCGCCATCGCTGCAATATGCCCATTAATCAGAGCACGCCTAAGTGAGCCACCTCCATCTATTAATAATACCTTCCCAGCGCCATTTGTTTCAAGCATTTTATAAATTAATCCTAGAGATTCGAAACACTTTATCGTGACAACCTCACCTGCGAAAGAATTTCTGTTGCCGAAATTTGTCAGTAACGGCTCAACAACATCGATGGTGTCTGCATAAATGTCACAAAGCTTAGAAGTATTATATTGCATGATAGGCTCACTTGTTTTTATTGAAAATAGTAAATATTATACGCATGATAGCGCGAAATGCAAAGTGCGAAACATAAATTTCACTTACAAATTTGGCTAATATAATTCATTAAAAAATGTTCGATCAAATGATTTCTCACAATAATGGCATTTCAATTTTAACGTTGTATTTTTTTGTATATAAAAAGTAGTCTTAACATTCTCGTGCCGGCAAATACAATTACTATTTGGGCATGAAAGCATGCCAATAAAAGAAGTCGGTAATTTTACCTTGTATTTGTGAACAACTTTAAAATTTTTTATTTGATTGATCGTTGCATTAGGCGTAAACAGCGCGAGTTGATTTGCTTGTGTGTTAGAAATGAATAAATTTTCAATCTTAATTAAGTCTTTGCTTTCGCCATTATTTGTCGGCAAGTTTAGCCCGATGGTTATTTTTTCATTTTTATTATTAAATTGGAAAAATTTTAATATCTTAATGCCTTGTTGTGGGGAGATATGATCGATGACAGAGCCTTGTTCAATGGCTTCAACCTGTAAATTTTTATGTGTCATTCTTCATCGCCTTTAGTAAATTTATTAGTTAATAATAACGCGAGCACGGCTTGCCTGGCGTAAATAGCATTTTTTGCTTGTTGGAAATAATAAGCATAAGGCGTGCTATCGATATCACTTTCAATTTCATCAATACGCGGCAAGGGGTGTAATATACGTAAGTTTTCACGCACATTTGACAACATCGATTTTTTCAACACAAATACTGATTTTATGTGCTGATATTCCGTTTCATGTAAACGCTCTTTTTGTACCCTTGTTATATAAATAATATCGAGGGAATCAATGATCTCTTCGATGCTTTTGTGCATTGAATAACTAATGTTTTTCTTATCAAGTGCTTCTAAAATGTAATCAGGCATTGCAAGTGTATTTGCGGAAATAAAAAATAGATTACAGCTAAAAAGAGAAATCGCTTGTACTAACGAATGTACTGTTCGACTATATTTAAGGTCGCCAACGAAAGCGATATTAAGGTTTTCTAATGTTTGTTGTGTCTCAAATATTGAAAACAAATCGAGCACTGTTTGTGTTGGATGCTGATTTGTACCATCGCCCGCATTAATAACAGGAATATCTACACATTCAGCTGTAAGTCGCGCAGCCCCCTCTTGAGGATGACGTATAAAAAATGCATCTGCATAAGCGCCAATAACCTTTACCGAGTCGACAAGTGTTTCGCCTTTTTTAAAAAGTGAAGTATTATTTGCATCATCAAAACCAATCACATTACCGCCAAGGCGTAGCACTGCTGTTTCAAAAGATAACCTTGTACGCGTTGATGATTCAAAAAAACAACTTGCGATCACCTTGTTTTTTAAAAGTGCGGGTTGTGGTGTTTCTTTTAAAGATTTTGCAACATTTAAAATGAGCTCTAACTCATTGCGGGATAAATCAGCGATAGAAATAATATTTTTTTTGAATAAGGGATTATTCATTCCATACTACTCTTTAGTGGTCAAGGATAAATGATTATACCCATATACCTCAAAGATGGGTATAACCGTTTGGTATTTAATAATTTTGTCTCACAAGCTTTACCTCTTTAAAGGGATTGCAGAATTAACCTAATTTAATTTTTATTTGATATTATAACTTTACTCATAATTTACTGTTTTCACAATTATAAATATATTTAATTTTAAAATAGCATTGGTTTTATAACTCGTTGATATTTTATTGAGTTGTGCCTTACATGGTCAGTTATAGCAAATTTTTAACGGTCTTTGAGAGTGACCATCCAGCGTGTTTTATAAGAAAACGCATTACACACTTTTTCCTATTTTTTTTCTGTTTAAAAAAGTTATGTGTCAGTGGCTATTTATTAATATGTGGCGACAAATTGATCCTCTACTTGGTTTTCTCTTTGAATCAACGACACCCGCTTGTTCAGTTTCTAAATACCTTGCTGTCAACGACAATGCGAAAAAATAGAACTAAAAACAGGTCGTATAATTTCTCATTGAATAATAACCAACTGCGGCATAGGACTTTGAAATCATATGGCGTTTATATTGAAAAGACGATCGCGGAAGCATAAAAACTGCTCGCATCTGATAAGAGTATTTCTGTCTCTTTAAAACTCGTATTCTTAATGTTTCTAACCCTCATCAAAAAGCTTATTCCGCAATATGGATTAAAAGAGTTCTAACAGTAATAAACCACTCTAAACAGATCGCAAATAAAAAGATAAAAAGAAAGATCGTTACGATGATCAAAAAATCGTAAAAAGAGAGGGGCAAAAAGGCGCTAAAGGTAGAACGATTACACAAGTCGATAAGTCAGACCATATTATATACCCATGTGACGTTAAATTACTTTGTCAAGCTTTAGCTCGGACATCAGAGCAAGGCATTGCAGAAGATCTATCAACGATTATCGATGCTAATCGTTTAGCCGTCTTATTAACGAAGGTACATTAATATTTTATTGGTTACTCCATTTTCGAATGTTATAACAAAGTAGTGCATTTTTTCATAAAAAACCGAGCCTGAGCTCCGAAAGACAAGGGTGCTAGCACCAATCAGCAAGGTTATAAAATCTCGGCTCAGAATAACCAGTTAAGAAGTACAGCCTTTATTTTCATTCTCTCGTCAGGTGATTAACGTAGTTAATCACCGAGAGGGCAATTTGATGCCTAGCACCTTGGCACTATTTCCTGGCTGACTTTGAATTTTTGTGTCACATGGTATAGAAATATTTGACGATCATAGTAAATTTCCAAAGGGTAATTATGAGACGGCTGCAATTAAAAAACGACAAATTATCGACATTGAGATCAATGAAGTTGTCACCAAATATCAAGCTGAGGCGCTGAGGTGTTGGGCAATACGGAGACAGGTAAAAAATACAGCGATGATTTCCATAACCTCTTAAATTACCAATATAATTAATAATAAATTCATGTTGTTACATTATATCTTATTTTCTTCTCCCGATTCATGGTTGTTCTCCTGTTTCTTTGCGACTCTTTTTTGCTCTATTAATGTTTATTTTGCGTCTTTTCTTTTATATCTCCTATACTAATTATTAGGAATGAAAATGACAAAATTAATTAACAAAAAAGTTATACGAAATCCGTTTTGAGTAAATATGATGTAAAAAACCACAAACTGAATTAACAGTAAGGAATAAGCCAATGCTAAAACATACTATACCAAACCTCTTCAGAAAAGCGAAAAAAAAAGCAACAGGAGAAGATAAAAGTATTCTTAATAAGAAGAAAAAAATGAAAGTGGTCAAGAGGATATATCGATTGCCTCAAGTTGTGTTGGATAGTCTAAGTGTTCCAAATATCTATTTTGAAACTTACGGCTCACTTGGTGCAATGGATGGGGCACATGTAACAGTAATGGATTCGAAGAGAGGTGACTACGTGGGAAGGTACGGTATGAATGCAGATCGTGAAATTCCCTTTACTGAGGCACAAAAACTTACCCTAATTAGTCTTGTTTGGTCTTGTCGTGAAGCTGTTGAGCTAGCATATCTGTCTGCTCAACGCGATTTTGAGGGTGATTATGACAATCTGAAGTGTTGGTTGGGAAGCACCACTCCAGAAGTAAGAGATAGAGCAAAACGAGGCATAGAGATTTTCTGGGAGTATATGAGTGAACGGGGTGTAATGTTAAAATTTATTAATGTTCTGAATAAGGAAGATATAGATCCACCTTGGCACGTATGTTCGATGATGCAAAATAAACTTAATGATAGCATGGGCTATATGTTGAATGATGAGGGGGGCCCGACATTAGGAAAAATGAATATATATCTTGGCACGCTTATATTTAGCAATTATTCGAATAAAGAGTGCAAAATGCACACCATACTTCACGAAATGAGTCATAGACTACTCGATACTTCAGATATGTATGAAACCAGTAATAAGGGTGTTGAAAGATTTCATGCAAAGCAAAGTTCTGCCCAAGCACTAGAATCTGCCGATAATTGGGCTCGCCTTCTATTTTCTTTTGTTCAGAGTAATCAAGGTTTGCAAATTGATCTGAGCCTCTAAAAAATGTGGAAATATTCATTGTTTATGATCTATGGAAGGCCAAATAATAGATAACACAATAAATAAAAAATGAAATTACCTATGAATTGATGATACGCAGCTTATCCTAGTTCGTGATGCAAGGTATCAATTGCTGCTTTTTGTGCTTTGATGTAAAGCTGCGTTTTTAAACCGAACGTCGTCAGCCCTTTTTTAAGGCTCAGGCACTCCAACTTCACAGTTGCAAGCAATGACATGAAACTATGGTTTCTCTGTGTCTTTTTTGTTTTAGAAGGAGATTA
>JAGLDN010000307.1 GCA_023145575.1 Psychromonas sp. | reverse complement strand
ATTAAAATTAAAATTAAAATTAAGACTAAAGCGCATGGCAATAGCCCAATTAAGATCAATCCAATTAAAATGGGTTTCAAAGAATCGCTGCAAAGTCCAGTAGCTTCCCCCCTTTTTAAGTCCACCTGCTTATGCTCAACATTATGATGTGACCAGTCATTGCTAGCATAGCTTGGCTAACAATAAATAGTTTCTTATAAGTTTTAGAGGAAAGTAAGTGATGTAAACAAGTTAAAATTGTGATAATTTCAATCATTAGCAGTTGTTCTTATTAAATATGTTTGGTCAGAATTACATATCTTAGCAACTGTTCACTTGTTTCTGTTACAAAAGAAATTCTTGCTCATTTTGGCGCATGTATTGATAATAGGTCAAATAATCTGATATTATACCCGTGTGACGTAATAATGCTTTGTCAGGCTTTAGATCGGACATCTATACAAGGCATAGGCATTACAGCAGGTCTATCAACGATTAACGATGATAATCGTTCAGCCGCCGTATTAACTAATCTATTTTAATGATTTATTGATTACTCCATTTCCGAATGTTATAACGCAGGACTGGTGTTTGAGTTAGAGCCCCAACGGGCTTGGCAACTTGCACCAATTAGTGCTGTTTTAACTTACTGTTTAAAAATAAGTCTCCTTAGAATGACTAGTCTTCAATTTTTATGCCTAGCTACTTGGCACTATTTGCCTTGCTGAATTTGCAATATGAAGTAGCACGGGTATATACCAAACACCATTCGAAATAATGATGAAACATATGCTAGCACAACCAGCATGACGATTATGCATTTGGTGTTTTCATCGTATAGGTTCATTAAATTGGTCTGAAACTCCAATCTGCGGTTGGGTAAAACCAATGAATGTAGCAACTCTTTTACATCGACAAATATTTAAAAGCAAAGAAGGCAGTAAGGAATATTATATTTGCTAAGTAATTACGTTAATCATGGTAAAGATCACTAGATCACACCATTATATGTAATCGAGATAAAAATTTAAATTAGAGGTAGATTATGCTAATTGTAAGAACAGAAAAATCACAACGAGTATTTGATTACGCTAGCCATGTGGTGGATAACATGCGCGATATGTTACCAGTGTATACCGGTATGCAATCAGATTACTCTGGTAATCCTATAGTAAAAGATGACATAGTAAATCATAGAGCATTCTATATTCCAGATGAATCCTTGCCTGCAGAATATGCTCATATTTATAGCAATATGGTCCTTCCTGATATTAGAGCGGGGGGGGGGCAGACACCATGTCAATTAGGTGATAGGCATATCCCTCTTTGGGATTTCGAACACAATGGCACATATTTGGGTAAATTAGGTCCATACCATGGATGGCCAGCCAGTGGACGGCTTATCCCAAGATCTAGAGCTGGTTGGGAACATCATGCGAAAATAACTAGCTTAATGGGGAATGGGACTTGTCAAGAATTAGCGACGATGGCGGCGTTTGAATTTTTATATCTCATGCAATCTTTATCTGAATTATCTCATATTACACGTATAGAGCTTGTTCAATCTAAAGTGACATGTTTTGCTGTTATAAATAGAATAGAAAAAGATATTAATTCTCTTCATTTATGGGGTGACGATGCTATTATTCTCGCTGTCTGGGAATTTAATGCGCATCGTAGGTTCCCATTTCCAATGAGGGGGGGGTGCGTATGGGCGACTGATGCTAATAATGACTTTATGGACTCCATTCTAGACCTAAATTACTTTGAAGGGAGGAAATTTAGAGATCGGTTAAAGGTAATAGCAATTATTTACGATGGCGATCTCAATTGTAGTAACACTGCGAGTTGGTGAGTAATCATTGTAAATTATGGCAAGAAATCACCACTGGTCCTTAGTTTTATTGACTAAGTTACCTGCATTTAACGTTTACCTTTCATCCTTGTAAATTAATGTATCGCCGTGCAAATAAATATGATTTATTAGGCCTTAACTCGGATGTCTCAGGAAGGACTTACCATTCTATTATATTGCGGTTTATGCTGGTTATGTAGTTCGATCATAATGTTTCCTAGATTCAATTCTCAAATGCATAACTTAATTAGTTTGAAAATTTGCCAGTTGAATATATATTCATTACTTTTCCTGTTACAAGAGATGCAAACAATGAAAAAACATAAACAATTGACTGAGCCTCTAAGATCAAACTTTATGCCCTTAATAAAAGCACAATGAGTCAAACCAAAATATCCTAACAAATTGGGGTGAATCAATTTTTGATTTCACGAGAGTTATAGCGCAATATTGGTAGTCGAGGTTATCGGGTTAGGCAAGCAAATAACAAATCAATTAAAAGGCGAAGAAAAGCAGTTTCCTGCCCAGTTATGACGCTTGATACAATTGAATATATTACATCAAAACTCAAAGAAAAATGGAGCCCTGAACAAATTACTGGCCGATTAAAAAGCAATATTGGAAAGACTATTAAAGTCAGCCACGAAACAATCTATA
Source organism: Psychromonas sp. (assembly GCA_023145575.1). Lineage (GTDB taxonomy): Bacteria > Pseudomonadota > Gammaproteobacteria > Enterobacterales > Psychromonadaceae > Psychromonas. Next base: position 3,019 of record JAGLDN010000307.1, on the reverse strand, counting down.
AGTTCATCTGGGCTGATAAAAAGCAAGGCTACGATCTCTACAAATTCTTGCGCAGGAAAGCTAAAAAATATACTTTCAGATTTACAGAAAAGCAGGCTAGACGCGGATATATAAGAGATCGAGTAGGTATATAAGCGCGTCCAGATATTGTTGATAAGCGTAGTCGAGTTGGTGATTGTGAGATGGATTTGGTCTTCGGCAAAGGTCATAGCGGTGCTTTAGTGACAATAGTTGAGCGCTTCACACGTTACACTCTAACTAAGCGGATCTTTGATAAAACAGCCAGAACAGTGACAGATGCAACGATTGAATTATTGACACCGTTTAAGGATTTAGTTTTAACAATCACGGCTGATAATGGTAAGGAATTTGCTTATCATAAAGAGGCTTCAAAAAAAGCTAAAATGCGGTTATTTCATTGCTGATCCGTACTGCTCATGGCAGCGCGGATTGAATGAAAATACTAATGGACTGTTATGCCAATATTGGCCTAAATCTACAGATTTTAAACTGATCCCCGATGAAGCTGTTCGTATTAATTCAGTTAAATAATAGGCCAAGAAAAGTGATATTATACCAAACACCATTCAAAATGATGATAAAACATATGCTAGCACTAGCGGTATGATAATTATGCATTTGGCGGTTGAATCTGCCTCCCATTATAACGAATTGAAAAAAAATATAATACCCCAAGAAATCTAAACAATAACATTGACATCCTTATTCCTCTTTGAGGTAATATTTACTCAAACTCGGTGTTTTTTAAAGCTAGTTATCACACCAAGTCATCATATTGTGAGTACAAACTCGAGCTCTCGACTCACTGGGAAAGCGGTGGGATAAATATTTTCGAGGTTTAAAAATTTTTATTAAACCCGTTAGACCATAAGCTTATCGATTCGACGTTTTTTTACTTGACTGCTTGTGGCGTTTTGTAAGTATTCCATAATTTTCACCCATTAAAACGTGTTTATAAGTGCCATCATGTTTTTTCGGCATCGTTAATTTGAAATCAACTTTACTTTGAAATAATATTACGAAATCTGAACCACCAAACAAGAAATAGCCAAGCATATCCCCCTTTTTAACTGTATGACCCACCTTCACCGTCTTTTCGAAATTAACCGAATTTACTTGTGACATTCCAATCGGTAACAACGCGACCAACCCATAATGCTTAGTTTGGATGATCACACAGCCACGCGTTTGAGTACTTTGCCAGCCAGGAGTCTCTTCTTTAAGGATATATTTTTTTCTCTTATTATCCCATTTCGTGATACCACCAGCGGCATCATCCGCTTCAATAATGTTCACCTCTTTTATCTTTCCACCCAGCGGGAAATGATAGCGATGATAATCATTTACATTGAGAAAGGTATGCGTTAATGTTCCATTAGAAAAGGCATTCTTGTATGCACTACTTTTTCCAAGAAGAAAAGGAATTGATTGGAATTTTTTGGATTTCAAAACAACGCCATCATGCTCTACAAAGTTAGATGTTTTGTCTATTTCCCATACCCCTTGCGGTTTTGAATCAGCAGGGGACACTACTATTGACGAATTATTAGGCGATGCAATTGGGCGTTCTTTTGGTGACTTTAGATATCTTGTAAAAAAATCATTAAATGTTTTCCAATGTGATGGAGCTTCATACCAACCGTTTTGCAGTCCGAATCTTTTATCTGCGAAAGCTCTCTTATAGTACTTATGATTCCACGACGCTTTTGTACTTAAAAACATCCCCCAGTCACGCGTAAAGTTGATAAGCCATGTTCGATACGGCTCATGGTATTGCAGTGAGTTATTAAAATACCCCTTACCTTTTAATTCAGCAAGAGGTTGATCATTAATAAAATAAAAATAATCTAAACCCTGATCAATTTGATCGAAAAGAGTAGAATATGAACCATGAGGCAAAATTGTCCAAGGCAAGGCCTTTGATGCCCAATCGACAAAATTATAATATTCTTCTAATGTTTGAGCGGGATTTGTCATTTTATCTGGATTAATCTTTTTGGCTGATGCAATCGACTTGATAAGCATATTTTTTATTTGTGGATCATGATTTACCAAAGTAATTAATTCCATTGTGTCTTTGGTATGCCTTGGCTTTGTAGGCTTAGATGATCCGCCAAACGCATTAGTACTCAACACTGCACATAATGCAACGATTGACAATAAACAGTTTAAATTTATTTTAATTTTCATCAGTAATTATCCTTATTTGCCTGATTAAATAATTATTCGCGACTGTATACCCTTGCTACTTCAAAGCGCCTTGTTAGGCGCAAATTCAACGATCAAAGTAATACACAATATGAGGTAATTGCTATTCACTTTTAGACTATTGTAACGCAGTACTGCTTTTCAAGATTGTACACCAACGGGCAAGGCAACTTGCATCAATCAATCTATCTCGTTATAAAATTTCGACTTAGAGGAACTACACCAATTACACTTGAATATACTCGTTTCAGTTGTGATGGGTATAAATGTATTTTTGTTGAGTTACCCCTCTACTTTTACCTATCGCTTCATCAGTATTTGAAGCTGCGCCTGTGCCATGCGGCTGAGTACGAATAATACTCCAATCAATAAACAGCCATTGTGAGTCTGTATGTTTTGAGAACCAATTGAATAGATGGTGTAAAACGCATTTCTTAGATAAAAAGTTAAAATGTCGAAATACAGCTCTCTAATTCCTAAATTCTTTTGGTAAATCTTGCCATGGGCAACCAGTTCTCATTCTATATAAGATACTTTAAAAAGCAATCCTGCGCTCAAGTTTATTGTAAATACTTGCGCTGGCTTGCTTTAATTGTAATAAATTTCGCCACAGAGGGTCTGTTAACATTGTTGTTGGCATGGAGGTATTCGGGTATGTTGATTTTTGAAGAAACCATTGTACATTGCCTCCATGTTGTTCAAAAAATAGTATTGAAAGATAAACAAGCCCTAACAAAAAATCAATAAAAACTTTTAAATTAAACACTAAAAATTTCTAAATTAAACACTA
>JAGLDN010000306.1 GCA_023145575.1 Psychromonas sp. | reverse complement strand
TGATATTTGGTGATTAACACAGTTAATCATCGAGAGGGAAATTTTATGCCTCGCGCCTTAGTACTATTTCCCTTGCTGAATTTGAACTTTTACGTTACATGTGTATAGTCGTGAGTAATCAAAGAACATTATCTACTCGACAGATCAGATAATAAACCAAGGCGATGTTTATGACCTCTCAACGATTAGTTGCTCAATCATTTGCTGGTAGTTTAAAAAAAAACATAAGCTGTCCTCTCATTAATTAACTACGTTAATAGCCGGAGTTTAAATGAAAAAGAAACATTTAAACTTTATTAGTTTTAACGCTGTCGCCAAAACGGAAGGTAAACATCTTCAAAGTAGACAAGTATCGATGTAACAAATTAGAGCAAAATGTTTTACACTGGGAACTGTTTACTTCAATATTTTGCATCTTGAATGATTGCGCGTGTAGAGTTATACCTATTTTACGTAAAAGTGAAAAGCCAGCATGAAAGACTGTACCAAGTTATTCGACATAAAATTACCATCTCGATGCGTAACCTTGTGTATTCAGGCTTTAATGCGTTAGTTATTCGATACCTTAGCTAAAATGAAGCATAACCCATTTTAAAAAATTTTCAGCCAGTAAGTTGTTGATTTATATAGAACGGAAACTCTATTTTTATTTTAAATCAAAATTGGCGAAGGTATTGTTATTGATTTGTCTTTTATATAGTTTTAATAAGTTACAATTAAACTTTAAATCAGCATAATATTTTTTGATATCAACTATGCGTATAAAAAAATCAAAAATAACCCTATTTGATCAGCACCGGTTAGAACAACAGTCCATAAGTCGAAAGAATTCGGCATGCCCATCTTTTGTTATTAGGGTTAAAATCATACTCAGAGCCTAAGTATTACAAGACAATAAGATGATCGCAGCTCAATAAAACGCTTCAGCACGAATAGTTTGAATGATTTGAAATCTAAGCTTTTATAGTCCACAGATCATCATAATAAATTTTATGGTCATCCATATCATTGGAAATTTGCCAATACGGTGCTGAAAACCTAAATTAAATGAGTTGAACCAAGTTTCGAAGGCGCGAGTTAATCATCAAGGGCGAAATAAAATAAAGCAATTTATTCTTAATTGTCGCATTAAATCAACTCGTAAAAACAAGCATGGAGAGTGCTGGTAACTTGCCCTGTGAGGCGGATATCAAAAACTGTATCTGCGCGTAACAACGTTCGCACCTTGCATTCCTAGTCAAAGAGTCTGATAACGGTTAGAATAACTTATTAATTTTTACAAGAAGGTTAAACCGTGGTTGCACCTCCCCAAACAGCACTTGAATTATTAGCGCGTTGCGACGATATTGCAGGGAATTCATTACAAGAGCTTGCTGATGCTGCTGGCATAAAAATGGCAGAAGATTTAACGACAGATAAGGGTTGGGTCGGGCAACTTATCGAATGGCATCTAGGAGCAAGTGCTGGTAATAAGCCAGAGCAAGATTTTAAACACCTTGGTATTGAATTAAAAACAATTCCAATTGACCGATTTGGCAAAGTATTAGAGACTACCTTTGTTTGTAGTACGCCTCTGTTAAATACAATTAACCTCACATGGGAAAACAGCAACATTTGCAATAAATTAAGTAAGGTGCTGTGGGTGCCAGTTCAAGGCGAACGGCATATTGAACTTTGTCAACGTATTGTAGGCACAGGATTTTTATGGTCTGCAAATCCTGATCAAACAAGGCAACTTAAAAACGATTGGAATGAATTGATGGAGAAAATAGCTTTAGGTCAAATAGAATTGATTAGCGCGCGGGATGGACAGGTAGTTCAACTTCGCCCTAAAGCTGCAAATGGACAGTGTCTAACAGATGCTTATGGGAAAAATGGCGAGGTAATAAAGGTTCGTCCACGCGGTTTTTATCTCAAGAAGCACTTTACTCAAGCAATTATTAACTTACAATTTAAGCTTTAATAAAAGTAACCATTGAGCGTTGTTGAATGGGCTCTCTTTATTTTTTAAAATTCGGGCAATTCTCTATTTGAATAATCGCGCCATAGCTTCACCAGAGCTTGATCCTTGCTTCCTGCAATATGACAAATAATCACGGATCCGACAGAACATTTAACGACTAATTCACTTTAGAAGTTCCATGATATTTTTTATGTACATTGGTCATGCGAAGATCCAGCTCACCCAGGTAAATGGTAAATGGTACCTAATCATCTTCTCTAAAACGTAAACACATCTTTGTCAAAATTAATGAGTCGCTCAAGTGGCTTTCTAGCGTTAATTGATTTATTCTTCCTCTTTTATGTACCCTATCTGCTGATGTTGAGGCGAGACATTCACCTTCTTTTAATATTTCACGGTAGATTGCCCAGAATTTCATAGCCTGTGTTTTATCCTCCCAGTCATTCTGATCTGCAATGTTGATCCCTGTTTCATTAACATGTGCAATCGTCGCATTTATCAATGTTTTTTTGCTTGTTTTTTTAAATGATAGAGGTCTTCATAAGCAATTTTATTAAAGGCCAGATTCAACCATCAAGTGCATAATCGCTAAGCCGCTAGTGCTAGCATATGTTTTTTCATCATTTAAATGGTGTTATAAATAATGGCATGTTTCTTGGTCTATTATTCAACTGAATTAAGTTAAGCCTAGCTGAGTCATTACAGATCGCTTAACGTCTGATGATTTGGGCCAATATTGGCGTAAAAGTCCATTAGTATTTTCGTTGCCAAGAGCAATAAGGATCCGCAAAGTAATAGGTATAAAAAAGCAAAATTTTAATAATTTCGTTCATAGGCAGTTGTTCTTTAAAGTATGGTTGGACTGAATTACATATTTTAGCAGATTCTGACTTGCTTATACATAAAAGGAGTTCTGGTTAATTTGTGCGAATGTATTGCCAAATCTAGCCCTTCAGATAAGCTTTTGTCAAATTGGCTCACTAAATATAGGAGAGTAATATGGGATTCACTACCTTTGGCCTTGGAGAAGGAGATCAACTTGATATTCGAATATTACAGGCAGAGATCCTTAATACCCTTCATCATGCCCGTGAAGCTGTCAGAAGAGACCAACGGGAGAATGGTACTTGTGTTAATGTCTCTATCTGGTTTAGTGCGAGTCGTCGCCGATGGCGCAGGGAGATGGTAATGAAGCTTAGCCAAATGTTAACTTTGATAAATGTTGAAACGATCAAATTGAATACATGCCCTTACATGACCCCCGAAGGGACGACCTCGGTGCTAGAGCCTTTATACCGCTGGGGGGCAATATAGATTACACTAGATGTATTCCTAAGGGGGCTAATTGTATTACAAAAGCACGAGGTAAAAACTTTAGGATTCAACTTGGTACAGCTTGGAACAATGCGCCACCTGTTTGGTTGGGGCTATGAAAGCAAGTTTCGATATTTAATTCATGAATTAACCCACCTCTTATTGAGCACAGAAGACATAGAGTGCGGCCTTATAAGATCCTCTAAACTTTCAATGTTGGATGAAGACAAAGCAAAGTTGAACGCAAATAATTGGACATTCTTTATTGAAGAATATAGACTGGGAGAAAACTTCGTCTACCGTACGGATATAGACAGTTGGCGCTTTGATTAGCATTATACACCCATCACACCTGAAGATACTCGTTTTATGACAACTGAGTGATTCATGTTCAAGGCGCAATGCTCCCTTCGGTAGGTAACCCTTTATTGTTATTCACTTCTTGAGTATTGTAACGCAAAAGATGATTTACTCATTTGTCTCCAAAGGGCGAGTTTTAAAAGCTTGTGGGCATTGTTATCGATTTTGGCAAGGGAATAACCATTCTCTTCAATCAATGCCTTGCATCTATACCCATGTGATGTAAAAATGCTTTGTCAGGATCAGGCTCAGGCTCAGGATCAAGCTCGATGATCAGAACAAGGCACAATATTAGGTAATTGTTATTTACTTTTCGATTATTTAACTGATGTTACGCATTAAGCTAAAATTTTAGATTAAAAATCTGTTAAAGTGACGATATGAATAAAAACAAGCAAATATTTGAGCTGTATATGATCAACCTATCACAGGCTATGCAAAGCCAATCTTAGGACGCTGAAATTTTAGACCTAAAAGCCCGCCATTGCTCGCTTCGCTACGCTAAAGAAGCAATTAAAATAGAACAGGTATTATTGACAATCCCCATCCTTAGTAGGATCCATTGTGATACAGTAGGCGCATAATGGTGAAGGTATTGTTTTGGTAGGATGCAAATTCAACCGCCAAATATTGCTAAGGATATGATCAATCCATTACAGCTACTTAAATGCTAAAAGAGAAAAGAGCACGCTTCACTGTTACTTGACCGTTGAAGAGCAATCAACTCAAAAGGATCACACGTTCGTTCGTCAAAAGCCAAGTTCGAGGCGTAATGCTCTCTTCGGTGGAGTCAAAAAAAATACTTTAACCCTTTGTTCTTATTCATTTTTTAGTATTGCAACACAAAAGATGATTTACGCAACTGACTATTTTTCCAACTGATTTAAGTTATGCACTTAAGAATTGAAGCTAGGAAGCAAAAAAATAGAAAAATGCTTGTCAAGTATTGTTTACAAAAATCTCTCAGAATAGTTATTAATAAATAATGCCAAAAGATAAAAATTGCGCTATAGTAGGTCAAGATAAAATCAGTTACTTAAAGTGGAGTGAAGAGATGTCAATTAAAAAACAATATTTAAAATCAAAGCCTATTGTAAAAGTTACATTTGAAATCGGAAAAGAAGCGGCAAAGGACGCAAAAAAGATATCTTTGGTTTGTGACCACAATCAATGGAAACCAGTGGAAATGCAGAAACTAAAAAATGGCAAGTTCAAATTAGCGCTTGAATTTTCTACGGCTAATGCATCTAGTTATCAATTTATTTATAAAGCAATGGCAGATACAGGTGAATATTATAACATCTATTCAGAGGGTGCTGATGAGTATGTTGATAATAGAATGAATGATGGCGGAGAAAATGCAGTAATTCGAGTGGCGTAAACCCTATTTTTTTTAAGGTCTTCGCGGCTTAACGCCTGAAAAATCATTTTGTATCAGGTGGATAACGTTACTGGTTATCATCATCAACAGGAAATGTTATCCCCAGTTGACATTATAAACAACGTCAACATGATAAATTGAATAGGGGCAGCAGGCATAAAATTCCACTTTCTATGATTAAAGTAATGACTTTAAATCCTAACTCGTTAGTCTCTATAGATAGTTTATCACTTTGCTAATGGGTGAAAGCACAGTGCACTCGTTGATGCGCCAACTCAGTTAATTATCAAAAAATGTCAGTCTTGTGGTGCAACAATCGAAAAGGAGGGATCTTTACTCCGTGTTGCATTTTGAAGTAGATCACTTCTCTTAGTATCTAAGTCAGCGACTCAATGAAGATCTAGATTCAATGAGGATCTCCATTGGTAACGGCTTATTAATTTTCGTACTTTGTCCTATCGCCTAAATCAAAGTGCAATGGCATATTTACTTTTTCCCAGCCCATATATAAATACAATCCCCCCACCAGCAACAAACAAACGGATGCAATTTCTGAGTGAGATAAAACGATCAAAAACCAAGTCACAACTAAAATAATGGGGACAAATTTTATAATAAATAACGAAAAACAAAAACTTTCTTTGTATGCAAGACCTGCATGAGTCACAAAAAAACCACCCAATGCAAAATAAGCAAGCCATATATTTGTTACCGTGAAACTTAACGTCAGCAACCAAATACCAATCCATGTCGCTGCGACTAAAATTGTGCGCACGGACTTCATATAAATGTGTAATGTTGCTGCTTGAAAAATTGAGCCTAATGCGAGAAAAAGCACAATGTGCTTAAACCAATAGGGATAAAATAGTTGCTGCGCAGCTAAGGTTATTAATGCAACGCCTGAAAGTACGATTCCTGTTCGATAAACGATAATACTTATTTTATCCCAGGCATCAAGTTTCTCTTTTATATGTGGATCTGCCATGTTTTGTTCCTTAATTATTCAATTTTATGTATTACGTATGTGAACCATTTAACAGCTTTAGAGCCTACCTGAATAAAGCCCTAATTAACCTTGCTGATATTATCATCATGAAGTTGCATGGTAAAATTTTATAGTCTCTTTATTTTATGTAATAATCAAGCGCAAACGTTAATTACAAAGGAAAACATGAATGGCAAATAATATTGAAATTCGCGGTGCAAGAACACATAACTTAAAAAATATAGATCTTACTATTCCGCGCGATAAACTCATTGTTATTACAGGGCTTTCAGGCTCTGGAAAATCATCACTGGCTTTTGACACGCTTTACGCCGAAGGGCAACGCCGTTATGTTGAATCATTATCAGCTTATGCGCGTCAGTTTTTATCCTTAATGGAAAAGCCTGACGTTGATCATATTGAAGGGCTTTCTCCTGCTATTTCAATCGAGCAAAAATCAGCTTCTCATAACCCCCGCTCAACCGTAGGCACCATTACTGAAATTCATGATTACTTGCGACTTCTGTTTGCACGTATTGGTGACCCACGCTGCCCTGAGCATAATATTACGCTTAATGCCCAAACTGTTAGCCAGATGGTTGATGCTATTTTAGATCATCCCAAAGGCAGTAAAATGATGTTGCTTGCGGTGATAGTTAAAGAACGAAAAGGTGAGCATGTAAAAGCTTTCGATGCACTGAGTGCACAAGGTTTTTTGCGAGCGCGTGTAGATGGGGAAATTTGTGATTTAAGCGATCCCCCAACATTAGCACTGCATAAAAAGCATACGATTGAAGTCGTAGTTGATCGCTTTAAAGTGCGTGATGATATAAAGCAGCGCTTAGCTGAATCGCTGGAAACCACATTAAATTTAGGGAGTGGCAATGCTATCTTAGCCTTTATGGATGACACAAAGCCTCAGCAACTATTTTCAGCCAATTTTGCCTGTACACAATGCGGCTATAGCATTAATGAGCTTGAACCCAGAAATTTTTCTTTTAATAATCCAGCGGGAGCTTGTGCAACCTGTGACGGCTTGGGTGTTGAGCAGTATTTTGATGAAAACCTCGTCATCACTAACAGAACATCAAGCCTGTGTGATGGTGCAATCAAAGGTTGGGGCAGTAAATCTAATTACTATTACGGCATGTTACTGAGCGTTTGTGAACACTTTAATTTTTCTGATAAAACACCTTTTGAAAAACTCAATAAAAAACATCAACACATTGTTTTATATGGCAGTGGAGACACTAAAATTTCTTTTTCATATAGCAATGATCGTGGTGATATTGTCTCGCGGTCACATTCTTTTGAGGGTGTTATTCCAAATCGAGAGCGGCGTTTCAAAGAAACGGAGTCTCATGCTGCGCGCGAGTATTTAGGTAAATTTATGAACCGCCAGCCTTGTTCAGGTTGTCATGGCACACGCTTAAAAAAATCATCCCGCCATGTTTTTGTTACTGATGTAAATCTTCCACATATCGCCCAGCTCTCAATTGTTGAAGCGGAGCACTTTTTTAAAACTCTGAAATTAACAGGACAAAAAGCAACAATCGCCGATAAAATATTAAAGGAAATTATCCAACGTTTGAGTTTTCTGGTGAATGTTGGACTTAATTATTTAAGTTTAGATCGTAGCGCCGATACGCTCTCTGGCGGAGAGGCTCAACGAATTCGTCTGGCAAGCCAAATAGGTGCGGGGCTGATGGGAGTGATGTATGTACTTGATGAGCCTTCCATTGGCCTGCATCAACGCGATAATGAACGATTACTTAAAACATTGAATCATTTACGAGATTTAGGCAATACAGTGATTGTGGTTGAGCATGATGAAGATGCGATTAGACAAGCCGATCATATTATTGATATAGGGCCTGGCGCGGGTATTCATGGTGGTAACATCATTGCACAGGGTACTTATAGTCAAATCATTAAGGCGGAAAATTCACTGACTGCTGATTATTTAAGTGGGCGAAAAGAAATTGAAACTCCCACCAAAAGGACACCTTTAACAAATAAATGGCTAAAGATTGAGAAGGCCTCTGGTAACAATTTGAAAGATGTCAATCTTGAAGTCCCGATTGGTGTGTTAACTTGCATCACGGGTGTATCAGGCTCTGGAAAATCAACATTGATCAACAATACCCTCTTTTTGCTTGCGCAAACAGTATTAAATAAAGCCACTACCGCTATTGCAGCACCTTACAAAAAAATATCAGGTTTATCACATCTTGATAAGGTCGTTGATATAAATCAGAATCCAATCGGGCGCACTCCAAGATCAAATCCAGCGACTTACACCGGAATATTCACCCCTATTCGCGAACTCTATGCCGCAACGCCAGAATCTCGAGCGCGTGGATATAAGCCTGGACGCTTTAGTTTTAATGTAAAAG
>JAGLDN010000305.1 GCA_023145575.1 Psychromonas sp. | reverse complement strand
AATAACTATTTAGGAATTAAAGTCTTTATTTTAATTCTCCTAGCAGGTGATTAACGTAGTTAATCACCTGCTAGGGCAATTTTATGTCGAGCTACTTGCCATCATTTGCTGATCTGACGATGCAAAATGAAGTAACATGGCTATATAATAATCGTTACACTTATCAAGGAAGAATGACGAAGGATCCTGCCCTATACCCATCACACCTGAAGATACTCAGTTGTCTCTAAAGGGCGAGTTTTAAAAGCTTGTGGGCATTGTTATTGATTTTGGCAAGGGAATAACCATTCTCTTCAATCAAGGCCTTACCTCTAAGCTTTTAAATTCTCGCTGAAACCTGCATATTTAGGCGTGATGGGTATAAATCCCTTGAATAGCCAAAGAGGATAATCTTTAACATAACTCAAGGCGAGGAGCCTGCGGCACCGCGTCTATCTTTATTGCAGGAGCAATTAAAATACGTTAAGTCGAGATGATTATTAACAATATGAGACAGAGATAATTTGTTGTGAAAATCAATAGGAATGAATTTACTTTGATAGGATAAATCAGGTTTGTAATTGACCATAACATTTCACTCTGAGCGAATAATTACCATTAGATCATAGATGATCAAGACAAACAAGTACATTTCACGTACCATTAAACTTACTTGAAAAAAAGCGATGAACGCACTTTTTGGATAAATTTTACAGCCTCAACGCTTTAAAGAGGGCTTATCAAGCAAGAGGTCGTACTACAGTTGTTATCATTCACATTTTACAGCCAGAAACACCTGGGATGAGGTCTTATATCTTCGATTCGTAATAAATGACCGTGACGATATGGGTTTTTATAAGAAGCTACCCTCAAAGAACGTAGTGATCCAATGTGTAGTACCTCATCACCGCCATCATTCTCGTTAGGAACAACGTCGACGTAATGGTCATCAGATTTAAAAACGCTTACCAAGTCGGCATTCGCAAAAATATTCCTCATGTCTTGCTCTCGATTACGGACACGTGTTTTAGTTATTTTTTTTAGCGTTAACACAACACGTTCCCTAAAAGATTGACCTACATCTCCTATTAATTTGAGCGTTGACATGAAAGGGGACTGACTATTCTGTTCGAAGGGAATTAATCTGTTATAAAAGTAATCGTCATAGTGACCCATGGCATGATGGTCTGCGTATATTTGAGAAGTTGGGTTGCTTGGTACGGGTGGCGTTAAATTACCCGCGTTTCTTGGTTCGTTATGAAACCGAATAAAAAATAAACCTCGCCCACTCTCTGGTAATGTCATAAAATACTCTTTGTAAGTTTCGATTATACACGCAATGAATAAACATCTCCGACTCTAACTATTTTAGATACTTGCATCTACCATGCCAAGAACCCTGCATCGAAGTTTTTGTCCCTCGTGTTTTATAACCCTTATTTTAATGCAAGAAAAAAATGTGGATAAAATTTTATTGAGTCTTAACTAACTGATGTTACGCAGTTGAGACCTGCACAAGGCGTAAGGCTTCAATTGCTGCTTTTTGTGCTTTGATGTAAAGCTTCGTTTTTAAAC
>JAGLDN010000304.1 GCA_023145575.1 Psychromonas sp. | reverse complement strand
TTATTGTAACGCAGTCTTGGTTTCTGAGCTTGTACCCCGCAGGGCAAGGTAACGAGTAACAACCTGCATTGTTATAAAATCGCTATGTAAAATAATTACTTAGGAAATGAAGTCTTTATTTTAATTCGACCTTTAGTGATTAACACAGTTAATCATCGATAGGGCAATTTCATGCCTAGCACCTTGGTACTATTTCCCTTGCTGAATTTGCACTTTTAGGTTTCATGGGTATATACCCAAAAGCCTACATTCGCTCTACAATGCTACAAATTTACAAAACAACAAAAAAAATATGCCATACAGTCGGCATTTCTCATTGCTTCTTTAGGATTTTCAATCGCTAACAACTTACACTTATTCTCACCATATACGTCGCTAAAATATCCAGCTTTAAGAAACTTGTTATTGTCGGGATACTCCCTATATGCATAATCAACTGTAAAAAGTATTTTATGAGATAACTCATGTATAATTGTATGCGCCTTCATTAAAAAACTTCTACTTGTATTAAAATAATAGTTACCAATATATATATTCATCACTGAGCCTACATGCCCAGAACACTGATCACTCGGATCTGACCAACTTAGAGGAAAAACAAAAGCGTTTAAATTTTCAGGACCCATTGACCTTTCCCCTCCTTGTGCAATAGCATTATCATATAACTGATCAGGTCTGTTGTTTTCTGGTAACCGCCGCGCTACCCCCTTCATTAAGTGTTGCTCTCGTGCATTAATAAACTTTATATATCTTTCTGTATCAGTGAATATAGAAAGTAATTTATGGGTATTTTTTTTTAATTCAACGATAACTTCTGGGCTAGCATCTCCAAACCATAATTTTATTTTATCAAGATCCCCTTCAAAGTTGCGAATACACGCTTGGTTTACCTTATAGAGAATGTAATCAACATACGCGACAGAAAGTCTTAGTGAAGATTTTTCATCCTCAGTAAATTGTTTATCTGGATCGTTTATAACACCGAAATAACCAAATAAAACGCCAACCATTATAAATCTCCCTTGCTTAGGTTAACAAGAAATAAAATCAATTAGAAAATAACTGTCATTCCGCAACAAGTATGTTTTTTAGCCAAAAAAACAAGGCGATTTTCTTCTAATTGTTTATCGAATTATTTTAAATAAAAAGCGATGTTTGACAATTATTTTCAGGATCCTATTTTGATCCATTACCCACTACAATCCTAAAAAAGGACTGACAACGTTCGGTTTAAAAACGAAACTTTATATCAAAGTACATAAAGCAGCAATTTAGGCTTTGCATCACAAACTGGCATCTGCTGCGTAACATAAGCTATTAAATGTAAAAACCCTATTATTTACTCGCTTATTTATAAGCATTTAATTTATTTTTATTACGTTGTTGCAATAAAGACATTGCTTTTAATTCCTGCATATAAATGTCAGCTTCTGAGCAAAGGTGACCTACTCTTTTTTCAAGGAGTTTAAGATCCTTCATTACTGGCGTTAAAACATCTGGACTATTTTGTTTTAGGAATATACTAACTTGATCGGTAAAAAACTGCTGACGTTGATGAAATTTTTCAACCTCTTTATTTTTAAGTAATCTTTTTAGTTCACTTTCCATTGTGAATAATTGTCGTAGTTCAGTATTTATATCCATGATTTTTTAATTATCCGTATTGCTTACGAATATCTTGCGGGATAGCATCCCACCCAGATTTTATTTCTAGAATGAGCCTAGCTACTTCATCAAGTATTGAATTATCATTATTTAAATTAGCTTTGTTAACTTGTGAAATCATGTAGCCATACAAATTGTAAAGATTTTCCGAAATTTCACCACCACTTTTCATATCTAAACTAAGTTGTAATTCACCAATTAACCCAATAACTTTAGAAAGCATTTTGTTTTTAGCTTCTATTTGCTTTCTATCTACTGCACCTTTAGCAGCAGCTATGTTGCCAAGTATATGTTGGAATACCAGAGAAATAAGGGTATGTGGATCAGCATGCTCAACATGAGCCAGATTACTATTTTGATATTTCTTTAATGATGAACGCATAACATATCCCTAAATTATGAAATGATGATTATCAGGTAGAGCAATAAATATACCAAGTGTTTTTAATCTAGTGTAGTACAATTTTTAAATAATGTGATTATAATATAAAAATAATAAGAGACTCAATATACTCGAATATGTAAACTTCTTATAGATCAATTTTTACACTTGGTCCGTTCACAATTTGCTTATCTGATGTTGCATCTTGAGGTAACATCAGTATAGATAATACAAACAATAACAATTTTCGAATGTTCAAGATGAAAAATCAGCAAGACAAATTGTGCCGAAATACTCGGTATAAAATTGTTCTCCTGATGATTAAATAAAGACTTTAATTCTTAACGAGTTTCGCTAATTCGATATTTTATAACAACCTAGATTTGTGCAGATATATTACCCCTGCGAGGCAGGCCTCTACAACAATTACTGTGTTACAACATTTAAAAAAGAAAGTTAGCAACTTATTTTGTACCTCGCATTTCGGCATAATTCACAGATCTGACGTTGCATCTTGAAGTAACATAGAAATATATTAATTTTTTAAATACAGTTAATTATAAGCTAAGCAATTTAAAATCCCTTGCTATATTATACTAACATCGAATTAATCAGGATAAATATGGAATTAAAATCACTTATCTATTTAGTTAAATGTGATCAACCTCAACAGAACGAGCTGAAAACTATTTTTCATTTTATTGGAAAAAGTACTTTAGTGGTGGATTTTGATGATCTATATAATCAAGTCACAAAAGCCCCTCCTTCTTTTATCATTTTAGGCGAAGGTGGCTGTGAAGATGTATTATCTAATTATCCGCAAACACCTTTTCTCACATTGTTTGAGTTTGATAACAAAGCATTTGACAATTATATTGGCCAATTAACGCTACCAATTGAACATACAAAATTAATGACGTTACTATACCAATGCCAGTCGTATCATAGCCCAAGAGATAAACCTAAAAAATCAAGTCAATACCTTAGCGCAATGCTTGTCGGGCAAGGGACCAAAATTAGACAAATTCGTTATTTGGTAGAGCAAGTTGCAACGACTCATGCAAACGTAATGATATTAGGAGAGTCTGGGACGGGTAAAGAAGTGGTTGCTAGCGCGATACATAATCTATCTGGACGTAAAAAAGGTCCTTTTGTGCCGATTAACTGTGGAGCAATACCCTCTGAATTGCTTGAAAGTGAGTTGTTTGGCCATGAAAAAGGTGCATTCACTGGTGCTTTTACCAAACGAAAAGGGCGTTTTGAATTAGCCTGTGGTGGCACGATATTTTTGGATGAAATTGGAGATATGCCGCTGCCTATGCAAGTCAAGTTATTACGCATTTTACAAGAGCGTTCTTTTGAACGAGTCGGTGGCACTAAAACAATTAAAGCCGATGTACGCATTATTGCAGCTACGCATAGAGATCTTCAAAAACTAATTAAGGAAGGGTCCTTTAGAGAAGATCTTTTTTATCGTTTAAATGTATTTCCAATTGATAAACCAGCACTGCGTGACAGAACGGAAGATATCCCATTACTGCTACAAGAATTGTTATTTAGATTAGAAAAAGATCACCATGTTTCATTACGTTTTACACAGCGATCCTTAGATTCTCTAATGCAACACACATGGCCAGGTAATATACGAGAATTGTCTAATTTATTGGAAAGATTATTGATTTTATACCCTAATAAAATAGTAGATTTGAATGATTTACCGATTCACTATCGTCATGGTGATGGACACACAGAAGATACCGTGCCGGTTAAATTAAATGCCGAACAGGAAATCATTGCAGAGCGTGATGCGCTTAATGACTTGTTTTCTGATGAGGTAGATCTATTGAGTGAAGACGTCATTGAAACAACAGGATTTTTAGACGGTTTACCTGAAGACGGAATTGATCTTAAAAATAAACTTGCAGAATATGAAATGGAGATGATCCGTCAAGCACTTGACGTTCAAAAAGGTATTGTTTCTCATGCTGCTAAATTATTGTCAATGCAGCGGACAACGCTTATTGAAAAAATGAAAAAATATGGTTTAAATAAATAAAATTATTTTTGAGATTTACCATCTTAAATTTAACGTTGCTGATTCTATATCTTGAGGTCATTTGGACTTTTTTCTAAATAAGTTTATGTGTCAGGACTTTGCTGGCAAAGCAGAGCGGGATCATGGATGGTTAAATGTTAACTACGCAATATATTAGATCTGAATTTTAAGCACAATTGGCTTTTTGCCTTTTTCTCGCAACAATACATTGAAAAGGATTTTATTTAATCAGATTTAATAAAGCCCTTGTACATCTACATAAATTTGGCATTCATCCTCTCAAAATGTAACAACTAAAACCAGTGATGACTATTTTCTATGACCCGGTAATTTCTAATATAACCCGAAATATCTTTTACATTATTTACAATAAAAGCTATATCCATGTCACTTCAAAATGAAAGATGAATATACAACACTTTCCCCCCCTACTGTTTTGCACCTATCTGCGTAAAATTGCATAGAATACACTACAAATATCTTATCAATTTGCATTTGCGATCACAATCACGTCAACATTTGATTCGAATACAGTCATAACTATTAATTACAAAGAAAAGCGACTTAAAAAAATTTTTGCATGTCATTTTTCAGTCTTTTTGTTTTTAAGTTGTTGTAATTCAACTGAAATATTCGTTGGCGTGATTTTTGCTAAATGATTACTAAGATTAACATTAATTAGGCTTATATGATGAGAGACATAAATACTGAATGTACTACACTTGCAAAAGAATCTTTCCAAGGTGAGCTTGATCATTTACGCGAACAAGCAAGCTATATGGAACAACTATACAATGAATTACCTTCTGGGTTAATTATTATAGATGGCAATGGTTATATCGTACAAGCGAATCGCGTGGCATCAACTTTATTGGATGAGCCACTGGTTGGCTGTCGTTGGAATGACATTATAAAACGTTCATTTTCGCCAAAAAATGATGATGGTCATGAAATTTCGCTAAAAAATGGCAGTAAAATTCAATTATCAATTTCTTCACTTAATGGCCAGCCAGGACAACTTATTTTACTCACTGATTTGACCGCTACCAGAGAATTACAAGATCATGTTGCAAAATTGCAACGCTTGTCATCACTTGGCAAAATGGTTACGTCATTAGCGCATCAAATAAGAACACCGCTTTCTGCTGCCATGTTATATGGCGCTAACCTAGCTAACAAAACCTTAAATGAATCTTGTCGACAGCGTTTCCAAGGTAAATTAATGAACCGTTTGAATGATCTTGAGACACAAGTTAACGATATGCTTCTCTTTGCACGTAGTGGCGATCAAAAAATTATTGAGGAGGTGTCTATCTCGTCATTACTTGAAGATGTAAACAATGCAAGTGAAAGTATGATTTCACAAGTACATGGGCATATTACTTGTGCATTACCCGATCCAGATCTACTTATTATAGCGAATAAAAGTGCACTTTCTAGTGCAATAACCAATCTGATATCAAATGCTATTGAAGCTACAGGAAAAGGGACAAAACTGTATATTCGAGCGATTCGGAGAGCACATCAATTCGTTGAAATTTCAGTGATGGATAATGGTCCAGGTATTAAAAAAGAAGATATTTCTAAAGTGATGGAAGCCTTTTATACAACTAAATCGCATGGCACTGGGCTTGGACTTGCGGTTGTTCAATCTATCATTAAATCCCATAATGGTAATGTTGAAATAAAATCAGAATTTGGTAAAGGAAGTTGCTTTTCACTTATATTACCATTACAACGAGAAAGTTATTTACTAAATAACGCAGAAATTAATCAAGTAATAGGAGCGTAATATGACACAAGCTCAATTATTAATCGTGGAAGATGATGCTGGACTTCGTGAAGCATTAGTAGATACTTTGGCACTTGCTGGCTATCAATGCAGTGAAGTTGAGAGTGCAGAAGCGGCGCTACTATTATTAAATAAGAAATCATTCGATTTAGTTATAAGTGATATTCAAATGGGCGGAATGTCAGGTTTATCGTTATTGAAAAGTATAAAATCAAAATTTCCGATATTGCCAGTATTATTAATGACGGCCTATGCAAAAATAGATGATGCGGTGAAAGCAATGCGTGATGGCGCAATTGATTACTTAGCAAAACCGTTTTCACCTGAAGTATTATTAAGCCAGGTAAGTCGCTATGCGCCAGTCAATAAAGTTGAATCATGCACTCCTATATTTGGTGATCCTACAACGGAGGCATTATTGAAAATGGCAGAGAAAGTAGCTATAAGTGATGCTTCGGTAATAATTTCAGGCCCAAGCGGTAGCGGGAAAGAGGTGTTGTCACGTTATTTACACGATAAATCGTCACGTCGTGATGAAGCCTTTATTGCAATTAACTGTGGAGCAATTCCAGATACCATGCTCGAATCAACACTCTTTGGTTATGAAAAAGGCGCATTTACAGGCGCTGTTCAAGCGTGCCCTGGTAAATTTGAGCAAGCGCAAAATGGTACAATTTTACTCGATGAAATAACAGAAATGCCATTAGAATTACAAGTCAAACTATTACGAGTATTACAGGAGCGTGAAGTTGAACGATTAGGCTCACGCAAAACGATTAAATTAAATATTCGCGTGATAGCCACGAGCAATCGAGATATAAAAAAAGCGGTTGACGCCGGCGAATTTCGTGAGGATCTTTATTATCGATTAAATGTATTTCCACTTGCTTGGTTGCCTTTAAATGAGCGAAAAGATGATATTATTCCTCTTTCTAAGCATTTAATAAAAGGGCATTCATTACAAGGATCTCAAGCAATTCCAACGTTATCAAAAGACGCTAAAAATTTGCTAAGGGATTATTCATGGCCAGGGAATGTACGAGAGCTAGATAATGTAATACAACGTGCGCTCATTTTGTCAAATGGCGTGCAAATAGAAACTAAGGATCTTATTTTAGAAGATCTTAACGCACGCAACTTCGCTAATTTAGCAGGCGATTCATTTAAAAGTTCTTTAAAAACGGACGTCACGAACAATATAAAAGAGGATCATGATGAAGTCACTGAACCGTATGAAATAATAAACAACGGAAATGGGTTGAAAATACAAGAGCAACAAACTATTTTAGATGCACTAAGTGTCTGTAAAGGTAAACGAAAAGACGTTGCAGAGCTCCTAAAAATAAGCCCGCGTACATTGCGGTATAAAATCGCAAAAATGAAAGATCAGGGGCTTATGTTACCGAGCTGAGTAATGGGGTGATGATTTAAAATCCTTTAACCTGCATAAGATCGATATCAAATCAAAGAGAAACATTCAATAATGCCTGATTATTAACGGCTCTTAAAACTCTTAATTGTTCGCTTTTAATAAAAGCAGATCCGCTATCGTGGGGAAAACATCTTACTTGCTCCTTAAAAGATTCACTTCGATTAAAACATTCACACTTCTAACTTCCAGCCGATAATTTTGTTTTCTTTATACTTGATGACTTCACTCGCTCAATGATGATAGTTATAACAATGACTAAAAATACGGTTGGCTTTTACACTAATTGATTCATTTCTTGTCCTCGTGAAGGAAGCAAAGAATAACTTCAAGTGATGCGATGGCATTTTTACTTAGCTGATGTTACGCAGTTGAAGCCAGT
>JAGLDN010000303.1 GCA_023145575.1 Psychromonas sp. | reverse complement strand
CTACATAGCGATTTTATAACAACGCAGGTTTGTACTAGTTGCCTTGCCCTGTGGGGCACAAACTAGAAAACCAAGACTGCGTTACAATAATCACCAAGTGAATAACACTTACCTCATATTATGTCTTGTTATGATTATCGAGCATGAACCTGACAAAGCATTTTCACGTCACATGGGTATAGTCTTAAATTTAGTTTATATGAATGGCAATAAATATGTCACTCATTGCCACTTTTCGTCATTATTTACAATCTTTTTTGACACAAACTTGCCATATTTATTTGACACGACGATTTTTTAGTAAAAAAAATTTATTTTAAATGTATTTTAACTATCTGTTTTAATGTACTAATTATCATTTATTTTATTTTATTGACACATTAAGCAACCAACTTGGCACGGAATTCGCTTTACAATCAGCGAGAGTGAAAATTAATGGCAAATTATTAATATTTGTCACTTACCCAGTCAATGGGCCAAAATAACAAAGGAGCATATAATGCCACAAATGATAAATACAAACATAATGTCGTTGAATGCGCAACGCCAATTAAATAAAAGTCAATTAACTCAAAATGAAGCGATGGAACGTCTTTCTTCTGGTCTTCGAATCAACAGTGCAAAAGATGATGCTGCAGGGCTTGCCATTTCAACTGGCATGCAATCTCAAATAAGAGGGATTAACCAGGCAGTAAGAAATTCAAATGATGGCATATCAATGGCGCAAACCGCTGAAGGTTCAATGGATGAAATGACAAACATTTTGCAACGTATGCGTGAGCTTGCTGTTCAAGCAGCAAATGATACGAATTCAAGTGAGAATAAAGCCTCTATCCAAAAAGAAGTTCATCAGTTATATTCAGAGCTTGATAGAATTTCTGAAACAACAGAATTTAATGGACAAAAACTACTTGATGGCTCAAACACTTCGACTACGCTACAAATTGGTGCCAACTCTGGTGAAAGTCTGACCTTTACAATAGCTGCGGTTACTACTGCGGATTTAGGTTTAAATGGTGGTGTCAATAAAGGTGATTTAAACAGCGGTCGCGTAATTGAAACAGCTGTTGACGCTAAACAAATATCAATCAATGGGGTTGATATTTCAAAAGTTGAGGTAAGTGAAGGTGGTACTGCGGCAAATATGGCTAGGGTTATCAACCTAGAAACACCAAACACAGGCGTACTTGCCAGTGCATATAATGTTGTCGAAGGGCTTTCTGTTGATACAGTGACGGGAGTATCTGTCTCTGGCATAACCTCTGGATTAGAAATAACAGTTGGTAATAACCTCACGGTTACATTAGGTGCAACATCATCAATGACAAATCTAGCCGAAACGATTAACAGAGATATTCCAGGACTTAGTGCAACTGTTGGTGAACAAGGAAATCTTATTCTAAATAATGGTACAGGTATGGCAATTGTTGTAGACGGAAATGTAACAAATTCAGGTTTAGAAGCAGCTACTTTCCAAGGTTATTTAGGACTAAAAAGTTTAGATAATGAACCAATAACAGTTTCTTCTGGAACACAGGGTACTGCGGGATCTCCACTAGACACTCTAAAATTTGGATTTTTAATTTCCAATGATACTGCAGTGACGGGGCAAGATGTAACGGAGCCTCCACTATTAGCGTCTGATAAGATTACTATTAACGGTGTTGATTTAGTTGCAACCGCTGCGACAACTGTCGGTGAAAAGATTGTTGCAATTAACAACCTGACAAGTGAAACAGGTGTTACTGCCACAGCCGCTGCAGGAGATAATTTTATATTAACGGCTAAAGATGGCGGAGATATTATTGTTGCAAGTGGTGCAACTACGGTAGAAGGCAGAAAATTAGCCCTTGATAAATTGGGAATGAATGAAGTTGGGGGAAGCTCTGTAACAGAGCTTAATTTGACTGTTTCTACCAGCAAGCATGCAATACGAAGTCTAGATAGAATTGATGCCGCACTGGAAAAAATATCGTCATCTCGTGCTACGTTAGGTGCAATACAAAACCGGTTATCATCAACTATTTCAAACCTTGAAAATGTATCGCAAAACTTATCAGCATCTAATTCGCGTATTCAAGATGCAGATTTTGCAGCAGAAACCTCTAAAATGAGTAAAGCGCAGATCCTACAACAAGCGGGCACATCAATGTTAGCACAAGCTAATGCAAGTGCCCAAAGCGTATTAGCATTGCTACAAGGATAAAATAATTTGATAAAATAATTTTACCAACAATAAATGTTAGTTTAAAATAAATTTTATCACACTAGGCAAAAATGGGTGAACAATCGTTGGTTTTTACTCTCATACTCTCCTCTGTTTTCTCCCATTTTAAGGTAGCTTCGGCTACCTTTTTCTTTTTTTACACGTAATGAAATATACTGTTGTTACTTCAAGATGAAATGTCAGATCGGCAACTAAGGCTAGATGCTGTTTTGTAACCTCTCAACGGAAGACAAACATATTCGACCTGAGACAAGTATCGATACAACATGTTAGTTCGGAAACTTTCACCTATGATCTGTTTACCTCTACGTTGCTCCATTTTGCACCTTCAATAATTACGGGTTTATATTGTTATTGATTTTGCTAAGGGGATCACCATTCTCTTCAATCAATGCCTTGCCTCTAAGCTTTTAAATTCTCGCTGAAACCTACATCTTCAGGTGTTATGGGTATAACAAGCACGGATAAATGGAATTTCATTTATCCAATGACTAGCAAGCTAATGCTCCAGTCGGATCAAGGTGTACAATACAGTGCTAACTTATTCAAAGATTGCCCAGCGCTTCACGGGATAACGTAAAGTATGAGTCGGAGATGGAACTGCTGTGATGATAGCGTAGAAAAACGTTTTTTCAGAAGTTTAAAAAGCGATCTTATAAATGGGTTGAGCTCCAGTTTTCTATATTTGGAATTACAAAATAAGGGACCTCATTCTTCACTCGATTATAAAATACCAGCTAAAACAAGAAGAGTTTTTAAAAATGTGCATTAGGGGCTGTTGATCTTTGTTTAAATAATGTGCAGTGAAGAAAGATGATCTCTTATAATTCACTTCGCGAAAAACAAATACAACGAGATCACCATGCCCCGATTAATGCTCACTGACGAACGGTGGTCGAAACTAAAAGCTATATTGCTTGAAGACAGAGTTTATAACAA
>JAGLDN010000302.1 GCA_023145575.1 Psychromonas sp. | reverse complement strand
TAAACAAAGATCAACAGCCCCTAGCTTAAAAGTCGAGGCAAGGCGTAAACTGCTGTCAATGATTATTCCCTTTACAAAATCTGCACATAAAGTTGCTCAATTTAGTAGTGAAATAGAAAAATCATTTGTTGTCATTGGTATCAACGACCAGCACAGTGATCAAACACATCAATGATATTCATGAATTGATTGAAATAATAACTACCTTAACAATTACAATACAAGGAAAAACTTTAATGTCTGTTTTACAAATCGGTGCAGGGGGCGTTGGCTGGGTTATCGCACATAAGTGTGCTCAAAATAACCATATTTTTGGCGATATTACCATAGCATCGCGTACTATTTCAAAATGTGAAAAAATTATCACTTCAATCAAAAGGTGTAATAACCTAAAAGATACAACCAAGTCTATTTCAGCGTGTACAGTTGATGCTGATAATGTTCAAGCGTTAGTCGCATTAATAAATGAATTTGAGCCTAGTTTACTTATTAATGCAGGTCCGCCTAACGTAAATATTGCCATCATGGAAGCTTGCGTTCAAACAAAAACTGCTTACCTCGATACGTCTGTTGCGACTGATTTATGTAGTCCGGGTCAACAAGTGCCCGAAGCTTATGATCCACAATGGGCATTTGCAGATAGATTTAAAGCCGCTGACATTACCGGTATTTTAGGTGCTGGTTTTGATCCGGGAGTTGTGAGTATATTTGCAACTTATGCACAAAAGCATTTATTTGATGAAATTGATAGTATTGATATCATGGACGTAAATGCAGGCGATCATGGTCAAAAATTTGCCACTAATTTTGATCCTTTCACTAACATGCTTGAAATTCAAGGCGACTCCTTCTATTTTCAAAATCAACAATGGAAACAAGTACCTTGCCACACTCGTATGATGGAATTTGACTTCCCTGTTATTGGTAAACAAAAAGTTTATTCAATGGCCCACGATGAAGTGCGTTCAATGGCTGAATATATACCTGCAAAACGTATTGAATTTTGGATGGGATTTTCTGATAATTACTTAAATTATTTCAATGTAATGCGCGATATCGGTTTATTAAATGTAAAACCAATCACAACTGTTGATGGTATTACTGTCGAGCCTCTTAAAGTGCTTAAAGCAATTTTACCAGATCCAACGTCATTAGCATCAGCATACATAGGAAAAACCTGTATTGGCACTTGGATCCGTGGTCAAAAAGATGGTAAAGAAAAAAGCGTATTTATCTATAATATTTGTGATCATAAAAGCTCCTATAACGAAGTTGAGCATCAAGCGATTTCATATACAACAGGTGTGCCCGCAATTACAGCAGCACTACTTTATCTGAATGGAAAGTGGCGAAAAAGTGGTTTGTACAACGTAGAGCAACTAGATCCAGATCCCTTTTTAGCGCTCATGCCACGGCTTGGCTTAACTTGGGAGATACAAACTGTAGTCCTATAATACGAACACGTTATCTTTCGAGGTTCAAAATAGATCAAGCGTTGAGGTAAACAGATCCAATACGGAAAACTTCTGATCTAATTGGCTCTATCGATACTTCTCAATTTTGAAGATGTTTTTCGCAAAGATTGCTCGTTGGGGTGTAGTATCAGACGTCAACTACCTTGG
>JAGLDN010000301.1 GCA_023145575.1 Psychromonas sp. | reverse complement strand
TTGCCATTTACATATTCATCAACTTGATGGTGATAACCAGTCAATTCAGCCTTAGCGAATACTTGGTCTACCACAGAATTTACGGTGGTGTAATCCATACCTGTTCCATCGTTTTTAAACATGGCATCTAAATCAATCACCTGATGATAATTTTCCTTGCTGACATTGAACCTTCCAATCCATGCACTTGTTTGATCTGGTTTTCTATCTAATTCAACAAGATTTACAGTTGTATCGACATGTTCTCTCGCTAAATTTTTAAATTCAGATGCGTTACTAAAGTGATTAATAAATTCATTTAATATTTCTTGCTGAGACTCATTTAATGAACCTTTGATAATCACTAATTCACCTTCCTCATCTACTGTAATACCATATTTTTTATCGGCAAGATCTGGAAAGGCAATGGTAACTTGCTGTTTAAAGTTGTCATAAAGTGGTCTCATCTTATTTTCAATAGCCTCTAACTTAGAGCTTGTAGCTATTCTTTTTTCATCTCTTATTGCTAATTCTGAATCCGTTTCGTGAAAATTTTTATATCTTAGTAATCTCATCTCTGAAGTATCAAGATCAGCATTAACATTTGGACGGTGTTTAACAGATGCAAGGTCAACAACAGATGAAGGTATATCATTCATCCCTATTTTTTTTGACTCAATAAGAGTTACCGCTTCTTCTTTGTGGTGCTTACCTTTATTACTCCGAAGTTCATCAGCTAAGTTGGGGCTATTTTTAGCTGCATTATTAAGAGCATGAATCATTGCATTATTATTATTTATTTCCATTATTCGCTCCAGATAAATATATATTATATCGGCAAAAAAGTTTTAAACTTGACTATTTATTAGTTTAGTTTGATTTTTATATTTTATATTTTATCTTTTATCTTTTATCTTTTATCTTTTATCTTTTATCTTTTATCTTTTATCTTTTATCTAGAGTATGCAGAAAATGACCATTATGTTAAAATAGCCATTTCAGTTTATTGACCTAAGCTAACTTTTCTTACTCTTCTTACTTTTGAAGGCCCTGACTCTTTTTCAAATTCAAATTGTATTTCATCTTTTTTCTTATTCAATGAAACTACAATACTGCCACCATTTTGTAATGAACCAAATAAAATTTCATTTGCCAATGGCTTTTTAAGCGTTTCTTGAATGAGCCGAGCCATCGGTCTCGCTCCCATTGCTTTATCATAACCTTTTTCAGCTAACCAATCGCGTGCGTTAGAAGAAACTTCAAGCGAAATTTGTTTTTTATCTAACTGCGCTTGTAATTGCACTATGAATTTATCAACCACTTTATGGGTGACATCTTTCTTAAGGTGATCAAACCAAATAGTGTTATCTAAACGATTTCTAAATTCTGGTGAAAATACTTTATTAATTTCATCCATCACTTTAAGAGAATCTTCTTGATCTTTAAACCCTATCGTTTGTTGTGTTGTTTCTCGTACACCTGCATTGGTCGTCATCACTAAAATGATATTTTTGAAATCTGCTTTACGACCATTGTTATCTGTTAACGTACCATGATCCATCACCTGTAAAAGAATGTTATAAATATCGCTATGCGCTTTTTCTATTTCATCAAGCAATAATACCGCATAAGGGTGCTTGACAACACTATCGGTTAATAAGCCTGCTTGCTCATAGCCAACATAACCAGGAGGTGCACCTAGCAAGCGCGAAACAGTATGTTTTTCCATGTATTCAGACATGTCAAAACGTAATAACTGGACCCCCATAGCTTTAGCAAGCTGAATGGTGACCTCGGTTTTACCCACGCCTGTAGGACCTGCAAATATGAAAGATCCAATAGGTTTGTTCTCATCAGAAAGTCCTGAACGATTGAGATGTATCGCTTGGGTCAAGACATCAATGGCTTTATCTTGACCAAATACGGTTATTTTTAAATGTTTGGACAGTTTACTCAGTTGTTCTTTATCACTCGAAGATACAGATTTTTTAGGAACCCTTGCTATACTGGCAATGACAGTTTCAATATCAAGCACATTGATTGTTTTTCTACGTTTACTTACTGGCAACAAACGCATTTGCGATCCAGCTTCATCAATAACATCGATCGCTTTATCCGGAAGATGTCTATCATTAATGTATTTAGCACTTAATTCCGCTGCGGCAATCAGTGCCTTATTAGAATAGCGAATATTATGATGCTCTTCGTAGCGTGTGCGCAGACCCAATAAGATGTCTGCTGTTTCTTGAATCGATGGCTCAAGTACATCAATTTTTTGAAACCGCCGAGCTAATGCATGCTCCTTCTCAAAAACTTGCCCATACTCTTTATAGGTTGTCGAACCCATACAGCGTAGCTGTCCATGATTTAATAATGGTTTTAATAAATTAGCCGCGTCGAGTTGCCCACCCGTTGCCGCTCCAGCCCCTATGATGGTATGAATTTCATCAATAAATAAAATACTATTTTTTTCTGCAGCAAGATCCTCTAGCACTTGCTTGAAACGCTCTTCAAACTCGCCGCGATATTTTGTGCCTGCTAGCAAAGCGCCCATATCTAGGCAATAAATAATATCATCTTTAATCACATCAGGAACAGTTTTGTTAATAATGCGATAAGCAAGACCTTCAGCAATTGCCGTTTTTCCAACACCTGCTTCACCCACTAACAATGGATTATTCTTACGACGACGACATAAAATTTGAATACAACGTTGCACTTCTTTTTCTCGTCCAATCAGCGGATCTATTTGTCCCTCAATAACCTTATCATTAAGATTAATCAAAAATGACATTTCAGTAGACGGCTCTGGTTCTTTGGCTTTAGAATGTTTTAACTCGACATTTTTATCTGATTCTTTTGTTATTCCATGGGAAATGTAATTGACAACATCAAAGCGGGATAATTTTGCAGTTTTAAGTAGGTAGACAGCCTGAGATTCCTCTTCACTAAAGATTGCAACTAATACATTATTCGCAGATACTTGAGAGTTTCCGTAAGACTGAACATGAAAAATAGCACGTTGCAAAGTTCGCTCAAAGGCAACAGTTGGTTGGATATCTAATGAGCTATCTTTGACCTCATCCACTGCAGGGATCTTGTCTAAAAATCGAGTGATCTCAACGTGTAAATCAACCACGTCAACCGTACATTCCACAAGTAATTTTTTAACTTCCGTATTTTCAAGAAGTGATAATAGAAGATGCTCCACAGTAATGAATTCATGCGCTTTTTCAAATGCATATCTAAACGCTAAATCTAAACTATTTTCCAATGCTTTATCTAACATATGTAAGCCTTAATAAGAGAAAGTAAGTTTTAACTTGTTTCTTGTTAAACCCATCTGTACTTTATCTTTATTGTTAAATTTTTATGACTACTCTTTTTCCATACTACAGAGTAACGGGTGTTCATTTTTTTTTGCATAATCCATAACCTGCATTACTTTTGTTTCTGCTATTTCCGCTGGAAATGTGCCACAAATACCAATGTTATTGTAATGAACATTCAGCATAATTATATTTGCAGCTTCACTTTTTAGTCGAAAAATACGTTGTAACACATCAATAACAAAATCCATTGGAGTGTAATCATCGTTGTGCAATAAAACATTATAATTAGATGGTGGTACTAATTTTTTTTCAACTTGTTCAATTATTAACGATTTAGTGCGTGTTGAAGGATAATCTTGATCACTCATATTTAGTCTAGCCTCTTTTTCTAACTTACAAGAAAATAAATAGTAATAATATTTTTACTTATCAAATGAAAATGTGCAAGCAAACTTTGTTTTATTTTCTATCAAAGCCTTATGCTTAGCTACGCTTGAACATATTAATATTTGCTATTCAGCATAATATCGAATTAAAACAAAGCGAAAGATGTATTAAAAAATTATTCTGTTTTAAATAATTAATCTCGTATTGCCACGTTTACGCAAAACCAAGGCTGTACTCTACTGCGAAGATTACAATAATTCACAATGGGATAAAATATTGCAAAATAATGCCCAAATAATAATTAAAATACTAAAATATTAAAATATAATTTTATTTATTATTTTTTTAATAAAGCGCAATGAAAGCAAACAATTTATTATTCGTCATATATACCCATTATGCTTCAAAATGATTTATTAGACGTGTAGTGGTCAACAAATTCTTGCCATTCCTCCTCATTCAAGCGCAGAATTACGCTCAGATTGATTGGGTGTTGCCCCTGCGTTAAACCAGTGTGACCTAACATTATTATAATATTTTATAATTTAAGTAATTATAGCGTTTTTCATATCCATGAATGTGCCGTAACCTGCTGTTGGCATCCATTGTGTTTTATAGCTTCTAAAGAAACGTTCCATTGGAGCATTATCCAAGCAATTCCTCGACTACTCATGCTTTTTTATCCGGTAGCCCCACAGTAATTTCCTAAATTGTCTACTGGTATAATGACAGCCTTGATCGGAGTGAAACATGATGCCAACGGGTCTACCTCTTGATTCAAAAGCCATGTTTAGTGCATTGCCTATTAAATTACTATCGGGAGGATGAGACACCGCCCATCCTATTATTTTGCGTGCGTATAGATCCATAACTACAGCTAAATAAGCCCAACGATTACCCGTTAAAACATAGGTAACATCACCAAACCAAAAGGTATCTGGATTATTAACAAGTACTTGGCGCTGTAAATGATTTGGGATATCAACACGCTCATTACCTCCACGTTTATATGCATGCTTGAGGATCTGGCAGCTGCGTAAGTCTAACTTTTTCATGATTTTTGTTACCCTATAACGGCTAATTTTCTCACCTCTTGCATTGGTGATGTCAAAATAGTCCTAGCCCTGCAGAGCCTTTACTTTCATTGAAAATAGACTGTACATTAGCCGCTGCTTTTAATTGTTGGTCGGGTACTTTATTGCAACGTTCTGATCAATAACGATAGCTACTGCGCTGAAGTTGAAATACTTTACAAAGCTTTTTTACAGGGTAACTCTCTTGAAGATCGTGTATTATTTTGAATCTTTCAGACTGTCTGATATCAAGAGAGCGGTATCCTTTTTTATTATTTCATTCTTCAGTTCAATCCGTTTTATTTTATTTTCAAGCTCTTTAATTTTGATTTTGCCCGCAGTTAAAGGGCTAGCGTCATGGTTGCCACCTGCCCGCTCTATCTTAAGTTGCCGAAGCCATTTGTCCATTCCTGATTTACTAACGGCCATTGCTTTTGCAGCTTATTTACAGTGTAGTTTTGATCAAGAACTAGTTAGGCTGATTCCAGTTTAAATTCTGCTGTATATGTTGGTCTTGCTTGCTTATTCATTTTGTCACCTATTTTGTTATGAGGAGAATAATACATAGGTGACCAAAATAACTGTACCACTACAGTGCTAACTCTGATTCCGCATAACTTTTTACTAATATACTCATAACCACTCAAGATGCAAAATTGAGCAAATTATAAAATGAACTTATTTGAGGCAGGAAGTCGAAGATATAACTGGTTCAATAGAAACTTCCTAACAACGAAGAAGTTTGCCAACAGATTGCCCTGCGGGGCGCTAGCTCCTGAATAAAGTAAAAATTTTAATCAGTTCATTTTGTTATGCAACTAGGGCAAATAAGAAGACTCAAGAAATTTGTCTAGTAGTTTGCCAGCAGGACACATAACCAAACTTACACTTAAGCATTTCATCTAGGTCGCCAATATCTATGCATCTTTAATGCCGAAAAGTCATCATAATTATCTAAAAGAGATTCGACACGTTCGGGATCCATACCAGGTTTGCTCCATACCATTAGTCCGTTATAGAGCGGGTTATTAATCCGCCTGCTAGCATTCGGGGGAACATTGACAACTAATGAAGTGTGTTGAATCTTATTGTTATAGTCACTGAAAGAAACTACATCCCCAACGAATAGTGGTGTTATGGCGTTATCACCTATTCTACCTAAGGAAATTTCGAAAAATTCATCTTCAAGGCACTTTAGAATATGCTCGCCAGAGAACACTGAATAACCGTACCTGCGATAAGTATCAAGGGAAAGTCCGTGACAAAAATATTTCGTATTCCTTGAATTCTCTAAACGCGGAATCCAAACTTTTACCAATCTACCTCTATTTGTCATCGCTTGACCTGTCGTTCCGAATACATTATTGGGATATTCATTCTTAACCTGATTATTTATCAATGTGAACTTTAGTCCAGACAGATTGGTCAAAGCAATATTGGGAATTACTGGTCCCATATGAAATCTCCTAAATTCATTAGTTTAAAAATATGGGCATGGCAGTGTTATTAACCGGAAACGTTCATCCTGATTCCTGAAAAGAGTTTACGTCTAATTGCAAAATACTCTTTGAGCTTTATTTGCAATACGTTTAAAATTAATCCATTGTTACCTTTTGATATTTAGTAATGACAATCGTATTAAATAGCCGATCTATTTCTCTGGTTAATCTGACTTATTTCTGCGTTGAAATTCTCGTAAAGGGGGTGACCGTTTAAATAAATTTCCACCTTAAATTAAGCCATTTTTTCTACTTAAAATTTAGATTGCAGACTTAATCCCTTTGGTATAAAGGATAGTGTCGTGTTGCTTATTTCCTACTTTTTATTTATCTAGTTGCCTAATCCAGCTTATAGTTGGCATATATTTGTCATTATAGCATTCAATATTATTTAATTACTATTATTTTAAATGATCGCTACATGGGTCATAAAATATAGAAACATAAATGCCAGATTAAAACATAGAAAAAAAGGCACTATTGATAGCATTGCCGAAAAATGAATATTGTCTGACGCAGCGCAATAAAATGGTAAGACGGTGATGGAGGGATAGATGTAGTGGTCAGCTAATTATGGTCACGCACCCGCATTCATGCGCATAATTACGCTCAGATTCATTGGGGGTTACCCCTGCCTTAAACCAGTGTGGTCTAACGTTGTTATAGTATTTTATAATATAATTAATTATTGAATATGTCATTTCTAAAAATGTTCCGTAACCTGCTGTTGGCATCCATTGTGTTTTATATCTTCTAAAGAAACGTTTCATTGGCGAATTATCCCAGCAATTTCCTCGATGGCTCATGCTTTTCTTTATCCTGTATCGCCACAGTAATTGTCTACTGGTATAATTACCGCCTTGATCCGAATGAAACATGATTCCTGTTGGTCTTCCTCTTGCATCAAAAGCTATTCTTAGGCCGTTGCCAGTTAAATTACTATCTGGGAAATGAGACATTGCCCATCCGATTATTTTGCGGGCATACAGATCCATAACTACAGCTACATAACCTCAACGATTACCCGTCCAAACATAGGTAACATCACCACACCAAAAGGTATCTAGATTATTAACAAGGAATTGACGCTGTAAATGATTTGGGTGTAGTTCCTTTGAAACG
>JAGLDN010000300.1 GCA_023145575.1 Psychromonas sp. | reverse complement strand
TCAAATATTTGTTTGTTTTTATTCATAGCGATACTTTAACAATTTTTAATTTAGCATTTTAGTTTACTGCGTAACATCAGTTAATAATATAATCATGTAATGCAAAGGTGGTTTGACATACTTTAGGTCGATTTCGCGAACAAGGCACAACATAAGGCTATCAACGATTAACTTCACTTTTCGTTTGCCTTGCGAATTAACAAAAAAATGTTAATCCTGTTATCATTATATTCTTTTCGATTATTATCATGCTGGCTGCCTTTTTTTTATAAGCCGAGCTAAAGCCACACAGGGCAAGGTAAATATATCCAATCAAGGTCGTGATTAAATTTCGGCGTATCACTACCATTTAAGAATTAAAATATTTATTTTAATTTCCCTCACAGATAATTGAGGGCTTTTTTACCTAATTTATTGGTACAATTTGATTTGCTGATTTTTCTTCTGTACGACCAAGAGGCATAAACATTTAAGGAGAGCTTTTTCATGAATGACATTGGATTTAGCGTAATTGTTACTGGCCGAGTGCAAGGTGTTGGCTTTCGTTATTTTACTGCGCGTGAAGCATTAAAATTGGGGTTAACAGGTAGAGCCCAAAACCTAAACGATGGGACAGTCAAGGTTGAATTGTTTGGCCATAAAGAAATAGCGAATGAATTATTAAAGTGGTTAAGTGTCGGGCCGATTTCAGCGCGTGTAGATAGTATTATTATCAATGAAATTCCTTTTGTTAGAAAAACAAAATTTCATGCTAATTAACATTGATCTCCTTTTAAATAAGGCGTATAACATTTTAATTATAATGTGTTATTCACTATTAAAATTAATCAATTTTATATCCTTATTATAAGGTCGATCCTAGATGAAGCACTTTAATAAGAATACAAATCAGGTAGCAGTTGTATGATTAAAAAAATTTGGCCAGACAAGGGTATTTTTTCAATGCCTATTATTCGCGAATTGGCAGTTGTACTCATTATTAAACTAATCTTAATTATTGCTTTAAAGTTTTTCTATTTTTCACAGCCTGTACCCTTTAATGCAGATCATTTATTTGGTAAGGTTGCCGATGTGCATAATACAATCACTCCCAAAAATTCAATAAAATAAAACCAAAGGAGAAAAACATATGGATCATCTTGTTGACTTGTCGCGCTTTCAATTTGCGATGACAGCCATGTATCACTTTTTATTTGTACCGCTCACGCTTGGGCTTGCATGGATATTAGCGATCATGGAATCACTTTATGTGATGACCAATAAACAAGTATATAAAGACATGACAAAATTTTGGGGAAAGCTCTTCGGAATAAACTTTGCGCTTGGTGTAACAACTGGTTTAACAATGGAATTCCAATTTGGAACTAACTGGGCTTATTATTCACATTATGTGGGGGATATCTTTGGCGCTCCGCTTGCAATTGAAGGCATGATGGCCTTCTTTTTAGAATCCACTTTTGTTGGTCTGTTCTTTTTTGGTTGGGATAGACTCACTCGTGTACAACATTTAGCGACAACTTGGCTTGTAGCGTTAGGAACAAGCCTCTCGGCATTATGGATATTAATAGCGAATGGTTGGATGCAAAACCCGGTCGGATCGGCATTTAATTACCAAACCATGCGCATGGAAATGACCAGTTTTACGGATATTCTCTTTAACCCCGTTGCGCAAGTTAAATTTGTGCATACTGTTTCAAGCGGCTATGTTGCAGGGGCAATGTTTGTACTTGCCATTAGTTCATATTATTTATTAAAGGGTCGAGATTTAGGATTTGCTAAACGTTCCTTTGCTATTGCAGCCGCTTTTGGTCTTGCAGGTATCGGATCGACCATTATTTTAGGAGATGAAAGTGGCTATGAAGTTGGCGATGTTCAAAAAGTAAAATTAGCTGCTATTGAATCAGAATGGCAAACTCATCCCGCCCCCGCATCATTTACACTCATTGGTGTTCCAAATCAAACAAAAGAGCGTACAGATTACGCAATTAAAATTCCTTATGCCCTAGGTATTATTGCAACCCGCTCTTTTGATCAAAAAGTAACCGGATTACAAGATTTAATGAAATCTCATGAAAAGAGAATACGCAACGGAATGATTGCTTACCGCGAATTACAAAAAATTCGAGATGGCGATAAATCAGCACGCACCATGGCGGCATTTAACAAGGTTAAAAAGGATCTTGGCTATGGATTATTACTTAAGCCTTATGCGCCTAATGTGGTTGATGCAACAGAGGCTCAAATTCAACAAGCGGTTAAACATAGTATTCCTCATGTCGCGCCAATATTTTATTCTTTTAGGATCATGGTCGCTTGCGGCGTAATAATATTATTGATTTTCTTGTTTGCATTCTATCAATCTGCTCGCCAACGTATTGGCAAAAACAAGCTTTTCTTGAGGATCGTACTTTATAGTTTACCATTACCATGGATTGCGATTGAAACTGGGTGGTTTGTTGCTGAATATGGACGGCAACCATGGGCTATTGCAGAAATATTACCAACGAGCATGGGCGTATCGACAATTTCATCAGCGCATGTTATATCTAGTATTATCGCGATTGCTTCTTTTTATACCATATTACTTATTATAGAAATGTTTTTGATGTTCCGTTTTGCGCGCCTCGGGCCAAGTAGTTTAAAAACCGGCAAGTACCATTTTGAGAAACTTGAAAGTAAACAAGGAGAGTAATTATGTTTGATTATGAAACATTTAAAGTTCTATGGTGGTTAATCATTAGTATTTTATTAATTGGCTTTGTGATCACTGAAGGCTTTGATATGGGCGTAGGAACATTGCTTCCTTTCATGGGAAAAACCGATGATGAGCGTCGTATTTTAATTAATACCATCGCGCCTCACTGGGAGGGTAATCAGGTTTGGTTTGTTCTCGCTGCTGGCGCAATTTTTGCAGCGTGGCCTTCTGTTTATGCGACTGCTTTTTCTGGTTTTTATATCGCAATGATGATAACTTTAATGGCGCTGTTCTTCAGACCTGTCGGATTTGATTACAGGAGTAAAATACAAGATAAACGCTGGAGAAGCGGTTGGGACTGGGGCATCTTTATTGGAAGCACTGTGCCCCCAATTATTTTTGGTGTAGCTTTTGGTAATTTATTGCAAGGAGTTCCTTACGTTTTAGATAACTTCTTACGATCAACCTATGTGGGAACCTTTTTTGGTCTGTTAAATCCTTTTGCGTTACTTGTCGGTGTATTTAGCTTATCACTCTTTGTATTGCAAGGAACAACTTGGTTGCAAATGAAAACGGAGAATGAACTACGTGCCAGAGCACGTCTTATTTCTCTTATATGTGCGCCACTGACGCTTGTATTATTTGCATTAGCAGGATTGTGGGTATATTGGGGAATTAATGGCTATGTGATTACCGCTTTACCAGACTTAAACGGTCCGTCGAATCCTCTCCTTAAAACCGCCGTGGTGCAACATGGCGCATGGTTTTTAAATTATGAAAAATACCCACTGACACAAATAGCGCCAGTAGCTGGATTGGTACTGCCTGTGGGTGTTTGGATTGCCAGTAAATTTAACCGCAGTGGTTTTGCTTTTATTGCAAGTAGTTTAACCCAAGTAGCGGTGCTACTTACTTTTGCATTTAGTACCTTCCCATTTATAATGGCATCAAGTATTAATCCAAATATGAGCTTTACTGTGTGGGATAGCGTATCAAGTGATCTTACTTTAAAGGTCATGACTGTGGCTACGATTATTTTTCTACCATTAATTTTGATTTATACAAGCTGGGGATATTTCAAAATGCATGGCAGAATTGGTAAAGACTTTATGGCGAAAAATAAACACTCGGCTTATTAGAAGGAAATCATTATGTGGTATTTTACTTGGATATTAGGTGTATTATTAGCATGCTCTTTTGGTATTATTAATGGATTATGGTTTGAGCAAATGGAAAATAATAAAAATAACGATGACAATAGTTAAATTAAATAATATAATTGACTGGATCCATCAACCTTTTCAGTTATCATTAACTCGGATAATATCAATGTTATTAGCATTAATAATAACTGCGATATTGTTTATTTTTCCAGGCCATATTGCGGGTAGTCTAGAAGAACTTAATCATGCCTATTTAATGTTATTAATGCTAGGGCTTAGCGTTGCGTTTATACATGGCATGGGATTTTACCCAAGGTTATGGCTTTGGAAAATTATTTTCTCTCCTTATTTTGCCTGGGGAGTTTTATTTAACTTTATACTCTTTTAAACGCGCTTTAAATCGATTGGTGCTTGATCTTATAGTCGTTATCATTCAAGATGCAAAATATAGCAAGCGGTGAGGCGAAATCTCATAATGTTTAAATGTGTATTTTCTTTTAAACTCCCTAAAATTGGTGCAAGTTGCCATGCACTATCGCGTAAGACGCCAATGCCAGCCTTACGCTCAACATTCAAAAAAGAATAACGATATAAGAATTAACATTTTCCGTTAAGTAGGTATAATGCACAACCTTGCTCTGACATCTAAGCTAAAGATTCAACATCAGGGACGAACTCAATGAAAATCATGAATAGCACATAAAACACACAGGACATTTGTTAAACAGATGGCGTAAATGTCAATACAATCAGATCTCCGTCGCCATTAACGCTTCATCAGTTTATTTTTTTGTAGAATTCATAAGATAAAAGACTTTTTAAAGCTTTCATGCTTTACTTAATTTTTGCAACAAAAATTCTCCTTCCAAAACTAGAGGGGACGCTCTAAAAAGTTAGATTAACTTAAAACGCAGTGACCTCGAGTTTGCGGTTGACGTTGCATTTTTACGATACATGGGTATAATCAACGAAACCTGCAACAAGCTTTTTTATTTCTATTTTAACCTAACAATTTTTTCAATAATAATGAAAATGAAGTGAAAATACTTGCTTCAAACTTATCATTAAGGATCTATCGTGGAGAGAAAGATGCACATTATCTTAAATTATTTGAGCTTTAGCGAGCTGAATATTTACACGAAATAAAGGTAAGTCAAAGCGACTTATTAAAAAATTTTAAAAAAATTTCAGTTGTTGTGAAAAAAGTAAGGTAAGGGTTAATTATATGAAACCTATGCTTTTTAATGATTTGTTAAATATATAACATAAATCATGCAGAACAACCAGTATAATCTTTGCACAAACCATCTGCCATGAAAATGGCAATCTACGTTGTGAGTCAAGTATACTTATTGTCTTCATTAACCTAGGCATGAAGAAAGCGACTGCAATTCCACCTGAAATAATTGAGGAAATAAATCGTGCATAATAGTATGTCTATTATTGGGCTCTTTTCGCAAGCTAGCCTGCTTGTTAAATTAATCATGTTGTTGTTATTAGGTATGTCTGTTTATTCATGGACCATCATTTTTGCACGCGCAAAAATAATAAAATCAGCAAATATAGCATTAATCAAGTTTGAGGCGCGTTACTCTGCGGGCCATAACTTAGCAGACTTTTATAAAGAAACAGCTGAACATCACTTGAAAAGTAAAGGTGCCGAAAAAATATTTTTTACTGCTTTTAATGAATACTCCAGACTCGATCAAAAAGGCTTGGCTACTGTAGATAGCCTTACAGAAGGTACTCACCGTAGCATGCGTATTGTACTTTCTCGTGAATTAGAAGCACTTGAAAATGGACTGCCTGCACTTGCAACCATTGGATCAATTAGCCCTTATGTTGGATTATTTGGTACTGTGTGGGGGATTATGGACTCCTTTATTGCCCTTGCTCAAGTGCAACAGGCGACATTGAGTATGGTTGCACCTGGTATTGCAGAAGCTTTAATTGCAACTGCGATGGGACTTTTTGCAGCGATCCCCGCAGTGGTGGCTTATAACCGATTCTCAACTAATGTAACAAAGCTTGAAAATGCTTACGTTAACCTAATGGAAGAATTTACCTCGATATTGCACCGACAAGCAATAACAAATAAAAGCTAGGACAGGTTATGCAACCATCATTTCGGCGCCCTCGTAAGAAACTCGTCTCTGACATTAATGTTGTGCCGTATATTGATGTTATGCTTGTATTATTAATTGTTTTTATGATAACAGCGCCCTTAGTGACGCAAGGAGTAAAGGTAAATTTACCACAAGCTGCAGCACAAGCATTAGCTGAAAACAGCACGCCACCCATCATTGCAACAATAGATAGACAAGGGCTTTACTACCTATCAATTGACGAAACCAGTAAACAAGTATTAAATTCAGAGCAAATAACTGCATTAGTGAAAGCTCAATTAGCCAAAAATCCAACCGCTCAATTTATTGTCAAAGGTGATGGACATGTACCCTATCAACACGTGATTAATTTAATGGTCATATTGCAAAATGCTGGTGTGCCCTCTATTGGCTTAATGACTGATCCTGACAATAATGAAAAATAAAGAGATATTAATCCCCCTTTTAATTTCTCTTTTTCTACATGTTATTCTCGTTGTAGTGATTATAATTATAGCTAATTTTAGCGTACAACCAAAAAAACCTGAAAAAACCTCAATTGTCATCAAAGCGACCTTCGTGAACCAAACATTATTTAAGGCATTAACCGATCCGAGCAAACAAAAGGCATTAAAACAAAAGAGAATAAAAAACGAAAACAAAAAAGAAAATGAACGCATTAAACATGAGAAAGCTTTAAAGAAACAAAAGGAAGCTAAACGCATTGAAGATCAAAAATTGATTGCTATGAAGCAAGAAAAAGATAAAAAAGAAGCAGAAATCGCCAAGAAAAAGGAAATTGATAAACTCAAAAAACAAAGAATAAAGAGACAAAAAGAACAATTTAAGGCAAAACAGAAAGCACAACAAAAAGCGTTCAAAGATGCAAAATTAAGCGCACAAAGAGAAGCTCAGAGAAAACATATAGAAAAACTTGATCAATTAATGGAAGCTGACTTTGATCAGTCGTCATCTAGTGCAAAAACAAATAAAGAAGCTTCTGAAATAAACAGATATAAAGCGCTTATTAAAGATAAAATAAGTCGAAATTGGCAAGTAGACTCCAGTATGAAAAATAAAAAATGTATACTTGCGATCCGTCTAGCAGCAGATGGATTAGTATTATCTGCAATCAGAACTGATGGAGATCCAGACGTCTGTAATTCAGCCAGAAGGGCTACGTTTAAAGCAAAAACGTTACCTATCCCGAGTGATCCTGAAATTGCTATGCAATTTCGTGACTTTGATATTACACTAGAGCCAAATTTATAGGGAATATACAATGCGACTAAGAATCTTTATTTCTCTTTTTCTACTGTTATTTACAACTACTGCCTCGGCTCGACTGCAAATTTTAATCACCCAAGGTGTCAATAGCGCGAGACCCATCGCTATTGTTCCTTTTGAATGGCTTGGCAAGGGGCCAAAGCCTGTTAATATCTCAAATATTGTGGTAGCAGATCTACGAAGTAGTGGTTTATTTTCTCCCATGCCGTTCGATAAAATTCCCAGCACGACATCAACTATTAAAGATATTGATTTTAAAAAGTGGCATAAGTTAGGTATAGAAGAGATTCTAATGGGGGAAATAAAACCGACAAAAGATGCAGGGCAGTACATTATTACATATGAATTAATCGATGTCGTTCGTGGCAACATGGCTCAAGAAATGTATGATCCTTTGTTATTGAAACGCCGCGGCACAGCAAGCACAGAACAAATACGTCGATTCTCTCACCGTATTAGCAATGTTGTATATCAACAGCTGACGGGTGATAGAGGGGCTTTTTTAACTCACCTTGCTTATATAATGGACATTGATAACGATCCTTTTCCGTATCAATTAAGAATTTCAGATTATGATGGTTTTGACGAAAAACTTATTTTGCGTTCAATCGCACCGATTATGTCTCCCGCTTGGTCCCCTGATGGTAAATACCTTGCTTATGTTAGCTTTGAAAATCATAAATCTGAGATTTATATTCAAAATGTTTACACACAGAAAAGGGAATTAGTTAGCTCTTATCCTAGAATTAACGGCGCGCCTGCATGGTCTCCTGATGGAAAAAAGCTTGCGATAGTACTATCAAAAGACGGGCAACCAGAAATTTATATTTTGAACATTGCAACTAAAGCCCTAACTAGAATTACACGCAATTTGGTGATTGATACAGAGCCAAGTTGGGCACCTGATGGGAAATCTTTAATTTTCACTTCTACGCGAGGGGGGAAACCACAAATTTATCAAGTTGATCTTACAACTCACATAACAAAACGTCTGACTTGGGAGGGTGACTCAAACTTAAGTGGCTCTATCTCGGCTGATGGTAAAAATTTAGTTATGGTAACTGCCAATAAAAATAAATACATGATTGCAGTTCAAGACTTAATTTCAGGAGAGATGAGAACCCTGACGAAATCAAAACTCGATAAATCGCCAAGTATTTCACCAAATGGCAGTATGATTATTTACAGCACGAATTATAAAAAGCATCAAGTACTTGCGCTTGTTTCGACGGATGGACGTTTTAAAGCTAAGCTACCAACACAAGAAGGTGAAGTTAAAGCTGTAGCGTGGTCACCATTTTTAAAAATTTGAGTATAAATAACATAGAAACGGCTGTTATATAAATTATTTAAATAAAAAAGCAATCTATATTTAAAATAATGTTACTATATCCAATGTTAGTAACTTTATAATACACACTTCAAAGTTTAATTTAAAATTAAGGAACGAAAATGAAAGCATCTATAGTATTAAAAACTTTATTGATTACATTGCCCATTTTATTTTTAGGGGCTTGTAGTACGACCGCTGATTCCGACGCCAGCAAAAAAGCAGAAAGTACACAAAAAAAGTCTGAAAATAATGTTGAAACTGGAAAACTTGGTTCAAGTAAACTAAGTAAAGAAGAAAAAGTGAAAAAATATGGAGATGCTATCCTTAATTCAACAGTGTGGTTTAATTTTGATGATGCAACCATTGCCCCTAAATATATAAAATCACTTAAGGCGCATGCTAAAGAGCTCGTTGATAACCCTAAAATGAAAATAACCGTTCAAGGTTATACTGATGAACAAGGCACTCCAGAGTACAATGTTGCACTGTCAGAGCGAAGGGCAAAAGCTGTTTCCAAATATTTAAGGAGCAACGGTGTAGGTTCAAATCAAATCAAGCTAGTTAGTTATGGTGAAGAAAAACCATTAAATAAAGGTCATACCAAAGCAGCGCATGCTCAAAACCGTCGGGCTAAAATTGTTAAAAGAATATAAATAGATGCTAAAGGTTACAACAACTAAGATGGCCATTTTAATGGCCATCTTTTTTTCAGTGAACAGCATTTCAGCACCAGTTAATGATGTTGTAATGAACGGTTCGCAAACTCAAAAGAAAATACAAGAGCTTTCTCGGTTATTAGAAAATAGAAATAAAGTGCTAATTAGCTTACAAAATGATGTTGACCAACTTTCTCAATCGGTCAATGCACTCACTGGAAGTAATGATCTTCTCAATTATAAACTTACTAAGATCGAAAACCGCCAACGAGAGATAATGTTGACGATCAGTGATTTACAATCGCCAAAATCTAGTAAAAAAAAGAAATTGCCAATCAAAAGTCCAGAGAGAGCAGCATACCAAAAAGCGGTTGATTTTATCATAAAGACTAAAAACTACGATAAGGCAATTAGCGCATTTACAGCATTCATTACTGAATATCCTAAATCACCGTTAGTTGTTAATTCACACTACTGGTTAGGTCAATTATATTATAAAAAGAAACAATTTAATAAAGCAAAAAAATCTTTTTTATCTGTTGTAAATAAATTCCCCAAGTCAAATAAAAGAGCGGCAGCAATACTAAAAGTGGGTGTAATTAATGAAAAATTAGGTTATGTGTCATCTGCGAAAAAATCATATAATAAGGTCAAAAAAGAATATCCGAATTCATCCCCAGCCGTGATTGCGACAAAAAAACTAAAAGATCTTCGATAGTTGCACCAAATGATTTAATTAATGCTTAATTGAAAATTAATGTCATTTATTGTTGTAAAAATATAGGTTTCCTGTATTATACCTCGCAGTTAAAGTCACTCTGAAAAGTGTTTTAATAATCCTAATAAATTAGGGCCGTTAGCTCAGTTGGTAGAGCAGTGGACTTTTAATCCATTTGTCGAAGGTTCAAATCCTTCACGGCCCACCACTTTATTCACGCTAAATAAGTAGCGAGGTAATTACATTTTTTACTCAGATGGATGTTAAAATAACATAAATCAAACCGATACCTATTAAATTAGGGCCGTTAGCTCAGTTGGTAGAGCAGTGGACTTTTAATCCATTTGTCGAAGGTTCAAATCCTTCACGGCCCACCACTTTATTAACGCTAAAATAAGTAACGGGATAGTTATACTTTTTATCCAGATACATCATAAATAACATAAATCAAAACCCAACCTATTAAATTAGGGCCGTTAGCTCAGTTGGTAGAGCAGTGGACTCTTAATCCATTTGTCGAAGGTTCAAACCCTTCACGGCCCACCACTTAAAATACCTTATAATCGCATAATTGTAACTCATCGAGAAAACTAAAAGAGAGATATTAGGCTCCGTATTAGGATTTTTTATAGCGTTTGTTTAGATTGATAAAAAAATGCTATTGATATGGGTATATAGCGGTTTGACATACATTCCAATATGTTTAGGTGACTCACTCTCATCTGGTTTACAAAAGGCTTTCTGGCGCAGTGGTGAGGTACAAGCACCCCATCGAAATAACAACCTGAGTGCTGCCTTTAAAATCATAGTCAAGAAACCTTAATCACTAAACGTTACAGCACTTATGTTACTATTATAACGTTAAAACCACACGCAACAACAAAGGTATTGACCATTAAAATGGCGCAATAGAATTATCAAATTGTCATTTTAAAAGAAAGGTTGATCAGCTCCAGATGTTACGTGGCAGTCCTGATGTCAAGAGCATTAATGAATATGATAAATTCATTGATCTAATTGTCGCCAAAATTAATCGGCAATGTAACACACGCTTCGAAGAAGAGAAATATCACCTACAACAGCGTCCTTCCCTCCGTACTAATGAGTTTGGTGAACTACTTGTTAAAGTCACAAGGCAATACTATCTAGTGCTACACGCGTCACTTATATCCATGTTACTTCAAAATGAAAAATGCGTATATACCTATGTTACTTCAAAATGCTTTGTCAGGCTTGAGATATCATTTCTTCAGACCAGCCTTCATCAGATAACAAAATAGCTTTTATTCTGACACACTCATTCTTATCCCGACACATTTTGTGGCGAGACTCTAAAATTTTCTTTTGTCTATAGGCTAATGATATTTGCATATCTGTAGTCTGTTCTCTTCACTATGAATTGCAAGTTGTTTTTTCTAAATGCTAAGCATAATAAAAGATCACGGG
Source organism: Psychromonas sp. (assembly GCA_023145575.1). GTDB lineage: Bacteria > Pseudomonadota > Gammaproteobacteria > Enterobacterales > Psychromonadaceae > Psychromonas. The sequence continues at coordinate 6,151 of JAGLDN010000300.1, read as the reverse complement.
TATATATCCATCACACCTGAATATGCAGGTTTTAGCGAGAATTTAAAAGCTTAGAGGCAAGGCATTGATTGAAAAGAATGGTTTATACCCTTGCCAAAATCAATAGCACCTTTAAAACTCGCCTTTTAGGGACACTTAAGTAAATCATCTTTTGTTTTGCAATACTCAAAAAGTGAATAACAATAAAGGGGCAAAGTCTTTTTTTAACCCTAGCGAAGGGAGCATTGCGCATTGAACATGAATCACTCAGGTGTCCTGAAACGAAGATCTTCAGGTGTGATGGGTCTATGTGGAGACAATATGATGATCGTTGCCGACATGGATCATCTGGTTCACCATGCTGACATTTAAAAATAGAAGGAGAAAGTTATCGAAGAAAACTCGATTTAAAATTAAAGCAAGAAAGCAGCCAAGTTAATTGACACCAATCGAACAAAGTAATTGGCGTATGATACTCAATATACCTACCCTCTGGTCAAGGCAACTATTTAACATTTCTTATTCCAAGTTTAACATACTTTGGTTAAATCTAAGTTAGCTTTGATCTCTTAACAATAATTATCCAACGTTTTTATATTTTGGGGCTCCATCAAAAAGTTTATCGTTATAAATCATCGTATATCAATTCAGTAGCCAATGCGATCAGAGGAAGCGTAAGACGCATTAAAAAAATTTAAAATAGTGACGAACCTTATGATCCCTAGTCATGTGATACCAATAAAACTTACTATGTGATGTGAATTTTATACCATGTTATGACGCACATTTAGAATAAATTTACATGCCTATCGTTGCATTTTTAAGTAATATAGATATTTTGGGATAAAATAGGAATGGTAATAAGATGTCGGAATGGTAATAAAATGACTAATAATGATCTTTTTAAAATCAACTCGGGCTGGGTGATTAATGCTAGTACGCTAAAGCGAACATTATAACTATGCATTAAAATACCTTGTGCTAGAGTTCAACAATGCTCTCCTTTGACAACAAAAATCGCCATTAAATTCAATATAAATAATGGCGAAACGAGAATTTAATGCATCATGTGATAGTTTAAATTTAACATGATCCATATTGAACCTGTGACCAAAACCAAAACGATAACAACCGCAAATATAAATGGCATAAGTTCCCAACGCCCTTCTGGACTAGCATTTAGCCTTAAAAAGCAAACTATTTGCACGAATAATTGTATGATCGCCAATAACATCACATAGATATAAAGATGCTCAGTTGTCATCATGTGGCGACCGACTATGGTAAACGCCGTGACGGTTAAAAGTAATGATAAAACTAAACCAATGATATAAGAAGTAAGTGTTTTAACACCCTGTTTATTTCGCGTTACTAATTCATTTGTAGTCGATTCAGACATGTTATGCTACCCCCATCAAATAAACAATGGTAAAGACAAAGATCCATACAATATCAAGAAAGGCCCAAAATAAGCCAAGATACGTTAAACGACGACGGATCGTGGGATTCAATTTGAAAATCGCGGTTTGAATGATCAAAACCAACATCCAGAATAGCCCTAAACTCACATGAAGACCATGCGTACCGACTAAAGTGAAGAAAGCAGACATTGCCCCACTGGTTTGTGGACCATGGCCTTCACTGATCAAATTAGCAAATTCATTAACTTCCATGGTGACAAATGAAAGTCCGAGTAGGAATGTCACGATCAACCAACCAATAACACGCGACTGGTGGTTTTTATACATACTTAAAATAGCCATACCAAAAGTAAAACTACTTGCTAATAAAAATAAGGTTTCTTTGAATACATAAGGTAAATTGGTAATTTCCCGCATTCCCACGCCGCCAAAAGTATTATGACGCAAGACGATAAAAGTAGCGAATAAACATGAAAATAATATGCAATCACTCATAATATAAAGCCAAAAACCAAATACATCTGTTGAACTTTCGTCACCTTCAGCGTGTGCTGTTAATATTTCGGTTGTCATAGCACTTCCCCATGTAGAAATTCTGCTTCTATTTTTTTAATTTCATCCACCGTCACATAGTAGTCAGTATTGCTATCAAAGCTACGTATAATCACGCTAGCAAATATACCGACGATTCCAAGACAAACTAACCACATAATATTCCACACCATACCGAAACCGAAAATACCTGCAAATACGGCGATGATAAAGCCAGTCGCAGTATTACGCGGCATATGGATATCTTTATATTCTGGCGCAGGAGGTTTATGCCCTGCTTTAATTTCCTGCTTTTTCCGCCAAAAATCATCTCGATGTTCAACCTGCGGAATAATTGCAAAATTATAAAACGGTGGGATCGAGCTAGTAGACCATTCTAAAGTACGGGCATCCCATGGATCACCAGTGACGTCTTTGTAAGCTGGCAAATTACGATTTTTAATACTGACTATAACTTGTAAAATCTGTAAACAAACAGCAATCAAAATAATTAAAGAGCCCATTGAGGCAACTATTAACCATGGATGCCAACCGGTTGCTGCACTATAATGATATAAACGTCTTGTCATACCTTTTAAACCCAACACATAAAGCGGCATAAAGGCAACATAAAAACCAATTAGCCAAAACCAAAATGCCCATTTACCTATTTTTTCATTCAATTTAAAGCCAAAAGCTTTAGGGAACCAATAAATGAATCCAGCAAAATAGCCAAATACGACCCCACCAATGATGACATTATGAAAATGAGCAACCAAAAATACACTATTATGAATTTGGAAATCAACACCTGGAATCGACATCAATACCCCAGTCATCCCCCCCACAGCAAACGTGACAAGAAAACCGATGGTATACAACATCGGTGTAGTAAACTGAATACGCCCACGATACATGGTAAACAACCAGTTAAAAATTTTCACCCCAGTCGGCACCGCAATAATCATGGTGGCAATACCAAAAAAAGCATTGACATCTGCACCCGCTCCCATCGTGAAAAAATGGTGCAACCAGACGATGAAAGATAGGAAAGTAATCGCGATAGTGGCCCATACCATGCTGGTGTAACCAAATAAAGTTTTCTTACAAAAAGTCGCCGTCACCTCTGAAAACACACCAAACGCAGGTAAAATCAAAATATAAACTTCTGGGTGTCCCCATGCCCAAATCAAATTAACATACATCATGGCATTACCACCCGCAGCGGCGGTAAAAAAGTGCATGCCAAAGTAACGATCCATAAATAATAAACCTAACGTTACGGTTAAAATTGGAAACGCTAAAATAACTAGGACAGAGGCACAAAGTCCTGTCCAAGTAAAGATTGGCATTTTAAAGAGTGTCATACCAGGACAGCGTAACTTAAGAATAGTGACTAAAAAGTTAATGCCTGACAGCAAACTTCCAACGCCTGCTATTTGTAATGCCCAAATATAATAATCCACCCCGACACCTGGACTATAAGCAAGTTCAGACAACGGTGGGTAGGCTAACCATCCAGCCGCTTCAAATTGACCAATAACTAAAGAAATGTTAACTAATAATGCACCAGCAACTGTTAGCCAAAAACTCAATGAATTTAAATAGGGAAAAGCAACGTCGCGTGTACCAATTTGCAATGGCACCGCTAAATTTAATAACCCGAACATAAATGGCATCGCCATGAAGAAAATCATAATGACACCATGTGCACTAAAGATTTCCGCAAAATGATGGGCAGGTAAATAGCCCATGGAATCTCCAACGGACAAGGCTTGTTGTGAGCGCATCATTAATGCATCTACAAAGCCCCGCAACAACATGACAAACGCCAAGATGATATACATAATGCCTATTTTTTTATGATCGACAGTAGTAATCCATTCTTTCCAAAGATATTTCCATTTTTTCTTATAAGTAACAGGGATGATAAATCCTAAAGCAAATATCACCATTACTGGTAAGCCAATACCCATAATAATAGGATTGTCAAACGGAATTGCGTCAAGCGTTAATTTTCCAAACAATAAATTTTGTAGCATCGTTAATTACCTATCTGTTACTTTTATGTTATGACTCGTCATAGTTAAATGAGGAGCTGGCTTCTTATATTTCATAATGATTTTATTAAATAAATTATCTTCAGGTAAAGAAAAATACTGTCGCTTGCTATTCTTGGAAGGTTTACTCAGCTCATTATAAGCGGCCATCGTTAATTTATGTGGCGAATGCTGCTTATCCTTTACCCATTTGTTAAACTCTTGTTTATCATCAGCCCGCACCCAAAAAACCATATTGGCAAAACCATCACCCGTATAATTGGCAGCAAATCCGCGATAATGTCCTATTTCATTCGCCATAAAATGCAACTTGGTTTGCATGCCCGGCATTGCATAAATTTGCCCTGCTAATTGTGGCATTTCAATTGAATTCATTGGCGAATCTGCAGTGATGACAAATTTCACTTGTTGATTAACGGGAATATTAATATAGTTAATAGTTGCAATGTGTTGCTTCGGATAAATAAATAGCCAACGCCAATCCAATGAAACCACTTGAATAATCAATGGCTTAGATTTAGTGTCTAATGGCTTGTATGGGTCTAACTTATGAGTGCTAATCCATGTGATCGTCGACAAAATTAAGATGATAATACCTGGAATTGACCAACACACAATTTCGACCACCGTATTGTGCGCGTGATCTGGTGTATATTTCGCGTTTTTGTTTGAAGCTCGATAACGCCAAGCAATAACGAAGGTTAAAATAATAACTGGAATAACAATAATGAGCATGAGCAAAGTAACATCAATTAATAGATGCATTTCACTAGTAGCAATAATCCCCTTGGGATTTAACATCGCGAACTGACAACCACTAAGCAGAAACGTTAAAGCAGTAATCAGACTAATAGATAAGATATGTCGAAATTTGTTCATAAGGTTCCCGTATTTTTATAAATCAACTTTATAGTAGTTTTACACACGGGTCTTCAAAATGTAAAAGATCATGTAACAAGACAATATAAAGGGAATCGTATAATACTTGAAGCCAAAGCCTAGCGCAAGGAAAGTCTGTGAAAAATAACGAGATGCTTGCCGAAGTTATACGTGGCTGTTATGATACTGGCTGATTTAGACGACAACATAAATATTGAAGGATAATTAAGTCATATGAGCATTGCAAATCAACCCCAAATGTATTATCTCTCTCGGCAGGAAACTTTTTCTGCTTATCTTGAACTATGCAAACCCAAAGTGGTCGCCCTACTCATTATCACTTCGATTGTTGGTATGCTCTTGGCAACGCCTGATATGGTGCCATGGGATGTTTTAATTTTCGGTAATTTAGGCATCGCCTTGGCTGCGGCCTCTGCTGCTGTCATTAACCACATAGCAGATTATCGTATCGATGCTTTAATGGAAAGAACAAAATCACGCCCGATTGTCAAAGGAAATATATCAATTCGCAGTAGCGTCATTTTCGCGGTTATCTTAGCGGTACTTGCACTTATTGTGTTGCTCACCTTCACCAATGTCCTAACCACTATTTTAACTTTTCTTTCATTAATTGTTTATGCAGGTCTATATACTTACTATCTTAAATATTCTACTTCGCAAAATATCGTGATTGGCGGGATCGCAGGGGCTGCACCACCATTACTTGGGTGGACTGCTGTTACCGGAAATGTGACATTAGGCGGTATCGTATTATTATTGATCATCTTCGTTTGGACCCCGCCACATTTCTGGGCATTAGCCATTTACCGTGTCGAAGAATATAAAAAAGCAAAGGTACCCATGTTACCAGTTACCCATGGTATTCCCTTTACTAAGCTAAATATCTTACTTTATACTTTTTTATTATTTGCTACAACCCTACTACCCGTTATTATTCATATATCGGGAATACTATACTTGATTTGCGCCATTATCTTAAATGGACGCTTCATTTATTGGGCGGTTAAACTCTATCGTTCCAATAATAGAACAATCGGATATAAAACCTTCAAATATTCTATTGTTTATTTGCTACTCTTATTTTGTGCATTACTGTTAGATCACTACACCGCTTGGATCATACCACATTAAAAACGCCTTTATTGAGCCTTGAAGATCTACTTTACCGTCTGCAGATCCTATTTTATTTATGGATCCTATACCCATGTAACGTAAAAGTGCAAATTCAGCAAGGGAAATAATACCAAGGTGCTAGGCATA
>JAGLDN010000030.1 GCA_023145575.1 Psychromonas sp. | reverse complement strand
TTTGAAGTAACATGGGTATAAGTCTTTAAAACTCGCCCTTTGGGGACAACTGAGTAGATCATTTTTTGGGTTGCAATACTCAAAAAGTGAATAACAATAAATGGTTAAAGTTTTTTTTAATCCTACAGAAGAAAGCATTTCACCTTGAACATGAATCACTGAGGTGCTTTGAAACGAGTATCTTCAGGTATGATGGGTATAGATTGAAATTTTATAACGATCCTGGTTGCTACAAATCGCCTTCGCTGTGAAGCAAGGCTCGAAAGGTAGGTATGCGTTACCACATTCGAAAAAGGAGGATCCATACAAGAATTAACATATTGTCGTTAATTTTACCAACAAGCAATAACCTCCATTAACCCTTGATAGGTCAAATATTATACCTTGATCTGACAACCAAGGTTAAGACCGATAAAACATATTTGCGTCACGTGGAGAGAAAAAACTTCTGTTGAGAAATTAATCGCAGGCTTCATAGTTTTTGTTTTTTTTCAAGGAATTTCAAAAGACAAATTTCATCAAGTAGTTGTTGTTCTTTTTTGTTTTCAATGTGTTGTTTTTTAAGCATTCTTTTCTCTATCAGAATGCCCATTGCTTTACATTTTACCTGGCTCTCCACCCACATTTTTTTATGCGCTTGAACATCATACTCAAACTTGGCAATATTTTTTTGCTGGTTTGTTGCCCCTAAATCTATTTGCACAATAAATTGCTTATATTTATTTAAATCTGCAATTGAGAGCCCTTCTTGACCTTTTTGACTTAATTGATCAATGTATTGTTGGCGATATTGGTTCAGATTGTAGAGTTGGGTGCGTTGTTCAAACAATAATTTTTTTGATTGTTGATAAGCTTTTAATGCTAGATTAACTTGTTTTTCTCTTTGCTCATACACGAGTTGTAATGAATTGTTGGGCATATTCAACTCCTTTCCAATTTATTAATATTATCCCTGCACAAAGGTTTGTGTCAGCTTTGCAAGTAACGTCAAGCAATCTTTATAATTGATATTGTCCTTCATTCCTTGTTGCAAAAATTGATCCAATTCGGGTTTAATTATTATCGCTTTATCAATATTAGGATCGCTTCCTTTCGCATAAGCACCAATAGTAATTAACTCTTTATTATCTTGATATGCGCTATAGGCTTGTTTCAATACGCGTGCAAGTGTTTGGTGCTCCTCTGAAGTTACCATTGGCATCACTCGGCTGATCGATTTTCCAACATCAATTGCGGGGAAATGCCCTGAATCTGCCAGCTCTCTTGATAATACAATGTGTCCGTCAAGAATAGCTCGTGCGGCATCCGAAATCGGATCTTGTAGATCATCCCCTTCAGTTAACACAGTAAAAAATGCAGTGATAGAGCCTTGGGAATCATTGCCATTTCCTGCACGCTCAACGAGTGCGGGTAGTTTTGCAAACACAGAGGGTGGGTAGCCTTTTGTTGCTGGTGGCTCACCGATGGCTAATGCAATTTCACGCTGCGCTTGTGCAAAACGTGTTAATGAATCAACCAGCAACAAAACTTTTAAGCCTTGATCACGAAAATATTCCGCAATAGTTAATGCTGTTTCACATCCTTTTAAACGCATTAACGGAGAAGCATCAGCAGGTGCCGCAACGACAACAGAACGTTTCCGACCTTCTTCTTCTAGAATATCATCAATAAATTCTTTTACTTCACGTCCCCGCTCTCCAATTAAGCCTACCACGACAACATCCGCCGTAGTGCCACGTGTCATCATGCCTAATAACACACTCTTGCCCACACCAGATCCAGCAAATAGCCCCATCCGTTGTCCCTGACCTACGGTTAATAACGCATTAATAGCTTTGATACCAACATCAAGTGGCGTCGAGATAGTTTTGCGTGATAATGGATTGATACGCGGGGTTTGATATTGCGCAAAATTAGCGGTAATTATTTTTCCTTTTCCATCAATTGGATTGCCGATCCCATCAACGACGCGCCCAAGTAATTCCATGCCAATTGGAAAACCTTGCCGTCCATTTTGCGGGATAACTTTTGCGCCTGGTAAAACACCAGTTAAACGCTCACTCGGCATTAAAAACAAGCGCTCATCAGAAAATCCGATGACTTCCGCATCGATATACCCCTCTGTGGTTTCGACTAAGCATAAACTACCCACAGCCGCACTACACCCGATGGCTTCCAGTGTTAGCCCTACTACACGCACAAGTTTACCTGACACCGTTGGCTGTGTTACAAATCCGTTTAAATTATATTGTGCTAAACGCTCACTAAGGCTACTCATTAGCCTCGCCTTCGGTTGTCGCGTCAATGGTTTGGTTTGTTGTACTCTTTGTTTCAGATATTTCAGGGGCTAATTCACTAGGATCTGTTTCTGACGTGGCTATCATTGGCTCATCATTGAGTAAATTAGAATCGTTATTTTTCTTGGGTATATTATTATAGTTGTGTCTAAAAAACTGTGATAAGATTTGTTTTATTCGCGAATCGAATGTGTAATCAATACTCGAAGTTTGTGTATGTATTTGACAATCTCCACGCGATAATGTTGGCTCCGCTTGTACGATCCATTTTCGCTGCAGACAGGTTTCAGCTGAATAGACTTGCTGCACAATGCTTAAATCATCTGGATGTAATAAAATCGTCAGTATTTGCTCGTTTACAGGCAGTGCTTCAACGCCTTGCTTGAGTGCTTGTAATATAACCTTGGAATTTTGTTCTACTTCACAACGTGTTATTTGCTCTACCAGTGCCGTTGCTAAGTTAACAAGTTGGTATTCTACATTATCATCTAGTTTTTCCAACGGGCAATGCAAACGAACGATCAAGCTTTCCCAGTGCTTCGCCAGTACATCAATACGAATTTTTGCTTCATCAAGCCCTTGTTGCTCACCTATGGCAAACCCATTCTCGATACCCTGTTTTATACCTTCCTCCGTTCCTTTTTCAAGCCCTTGCGCAAATCCCGCTTCTTTACCCTCATTAAAACCATCATCATAAGCTGATTGCCGAATTGCTTCTACATCATTTAATGATAATGGTTTGGCCAAATCTTTTTTGGGCGAACTTTTGTTATTATCTTGGGTATACCACTTTGCAGGATTTCCAAACAGTGAAGATACTTGAGTGTCGCAATCAATGTCATCTATTAAATCAGGTATATTCCATGTGTCAAAATCGTCAGGATCAGTTATCATAAGAAATCATCTCCGCCACCGCTACCAAGCGCAATTTCGCCTGAGTCGGCCAATCGGCGTGCAATAGTAAGGATTTCTTTTTGTGCCGCTTCAACCTCACTCACGCGAATAGGCGCCATAGCTTCAAGATCATCCCTAAGCATATCAGCAGCGCGCTTAGACATATTACCTAAAAGTTTATCTTTAAGCTCTTCATCTGCACTCTTAAGTGCCCGCTGTAGCTGCTCCGATGGTATTTCTCGTAGTAATGCTTGAATACCTCTGTCTTCAACATCAATAAGGTTTTCAAATACAAACATAAGCTCTTGTATTTGATCGCCCATATCTTCATCTGCATCGCGAATCGATTCCATTAATGGTGCCTCAACACCGCCTTCAAGGAAGTTCATAATATCCGCAGCAGCTTTCATGCCACCCATTTTCGCAGATTGCGCGCCAGCTTGTCCTGCAAATTGTTTTTCCATAATTTCATTTAGCTCTTGTAAAGCAGCAGGCTGGACTTCCTCTAAATCAGCAATACGCATCATCAGATCTAACCGATTTCTTTCAGAAAATTGAGTTAATATTTCAGCTGCTTGCTCTGGCTCTAAATAAGATAAAACAATGGTTTGAATTTGTGGATGCTCATTTTGAATAATAGAAGCGACTTGACGTGCATCCATCCATTTTAATGAATCAAGCCCTGACGATCCACACCCTAAAATAATTTGATCAACCAGATTTCCTGCTTTATCTTTTCCTAGGGCTTCAATCAAAGATGCTCGCACAAAATCTTCACTATCAAGTCCTATATTACTGTGCTTCTGAATTTCTTCGACAAAAGAACGATGAACACTCGACACTTTCTCTTGGGATGAATCATCAAGTGATGCCATTTTCATACCCAGGCGTTGTACTTGTTTAGGCTCTAAATTACGAAAAATTTGTGCCGCGTCTTCAGGGGTTAAACTCAGCATTAAGAGAGCTGATTTTTCAATACCACTGAGTTTTGTAACATCAAACGTAGCAACCACTTTACCCTCATTGGCTTTAATTTTATCAGGTGCTTTAAGTTCTTTTTTATTGCTCATCTTCAATTAACCACTCTTTAATGACTTGCGCAGATAAACCAGGCTCATTAGAAACCAATGATCGAACCGCCGTTAATAAATCTTCGTCTTTATGTAAATTAGGTAATGTAATTTGACCAACACCCACACCGAATTCAACACCTGAATCATCATCCTCATGTAGTACGTCTAAATTACCGCCATGCACCGCGCCAAGTGCTCCTCCAAATTCGTAGTCACTCGCATTATCAACTGTTTCAGGGTAAAGCAATTTTTTCATAATAGGTCTAACTATCAACAATAGCGTTAAAATAATAATAAACAGACTACCACCAAAGCGCACATAACCTTGAAATGTTTCTGTTTTCCAAATTGGCACAGCGGTGAGTTCATTAATATTGGGGTGATGAAAGTCGACTGAAGCAATCTCTAATAAGTCACCTCTTTCTTTATTTATTCCTAATGCGCCCATTAATAAACGTTTAATATTATCAATTACTTTTGGATCTCTTGGTCCATATGTGGTTTTACCCTCCGCATTTTTTGTCGCTACATAATCAATCCCAACTGACACCGTTATTTTATCAATCTTGCCAATTTTATGTTTAATATTAGTAACCGTGGTATCTACCTCATAGTTTCGTGTTGCCTCCATTCGCCCAGAACCACTTCCCTTTCCGCTGATATTCTTCTCAATGGCAGCTCTTTCTGGTATTTTACTGTTTTTAGGGGGTTGGTTGCTTAGTGCACCAGGTACATTACCTATTTTACTACCATTAGAATTTGATTCCATAACAAATTCACTACGCATGGTTTTTTTGTTAGGATTATAGGTTTTTTTCGTTTCTTCTATAATGGTAAAATCCATTAATAAATCGACTTCAGATGTATAGTTAGCAATCCCTAGAATGGGTATCAAAATCGTATCTATTTTCGCTTTATATTCTTCCTCTCGATCACGCTCTAATGCAAACTCTTTACTTGATTTTCCTGTTGTGCCATTTTGACTACCTGAATGTAATAGTCGTCCTCTTTGATCTGTCACTGTGATTGTATTAGGTGATAACCCTTGAACAGCAGAGGCAACAATATCAACAATGGAGTCTATTTCTTGAGGAGAAAGCGCATAAGAGCGTACCGTAGTTATCACCACGGTTGCACTTGCTTGGCGATCTTTTCGGGCAAAAACACTTTGCTTTGGAAGAGCCAGCAACACTTGTGCATGGTTAATATTTTTCATTGATTGAATGGCAACTGAAAGCTGACGCTCTCGGCTTAGTTTAAGTCGCTCCTGTTCAACCCGCTGACTAACACCAAATCCCATATCTTTCAATAAAATATCATCGCCAGTTTCATCGTTACTTTGTGTCAATCCAGCTCTTGTCATTAATAATTTAGTTTTTTGATATTGATCTGCGATAACCAGCACAGAATTCCCTTGAATTTTGTAAGGTAATTTTTGTGTATCAAGGAAATCAAGCGTCGCAATTAATTCATCTGTTTTATAAGTCCCCAGTGGACGATAGTCATCTTCTTTGCCCCATGTCCAAAGGATCGCAACAATCGCCAATACAATTAACAAACCAATGATCATACTGATTTGACGGAGTACGTCTACATTTGAGAAAAAAGAAGCCAAAGCACCCTTCTCAGGCACAGTTATCACATCATCAGAAGATTCGAAATTTCCTCCCTCAATCGGTGCATCTGACTTGCTTTGCAAATTAACCACAATCAATCCTTAGTCTAATGACTTTTTAAACAGGCATACTCATGATGGCTTTGTATGCTTCAATCATTTTATTTCGTACCTGAATAGTTGCTTCCAAAGCAAGGCCCGATTTATTGCCTGCAATCATAACATCGCTTAAACTTACATTTTTATCACCCATTTCAAACTGATTACGAAGCTCTGAAGTGTTAGACTGCAGACCATTAACATTATCAATGGCTTGCTGTAACATATTAGAAAATTGAGGATTTTCTGTTTCTAGATTCATACTTGGCATAACATCTTTTGAAAGAGATAATTTATCTACGCCTTGTGTTGGCAAATTATTAAAAAAAGACGATGTATTTAAGTTCATGATATATTCTCCATTTGTTAACATTTTGTTCAGATATATAACAATAAAGCAATATTTATGCCAAAAAAAAATGACGACAATGTGACACTTTTAAAGGAAGATAAAAACAGGGTCGGATCTTCTTACGTAGGAATTTTAAGTGTGCTTGTTTTTAAAAATTTTAATGCACTAATCACGAATAATACCAATCTGATTAATTAATCGATCAATTGAATCAAGTTCCTTATGCATATTTCTTTAACTCTATCGATATCGCTAATTAAACTATTCCACGCCTTACAACACTCATTCACAATATCTTTATAACCGTTGAAACAACGATTTGCTCATTCATTTTGTCGTATCAATTATCAAACTTGCTCTATTGGATTAAGCTCTGGTGAATATGGTGGTAATTTTTAATACGCAGATTATTAAATTCGACTGTTAGATATTCTTAGTGGGAGACAACTCTGCCAACAATTAAAACAGCATGACGACCTAGCTCGGATCGGGCTGATATTAAACCTTGATGCTAAGCATGCCATCTTTATTCATTGATGAAAGAACTGAAGCTTCGGTTGCACAGTCGCGGGACAATCCGCAACGAAAAGGTTGTCATACTCTAATTGTTGTTGCTTTGCTTCTATTAGGTCGAGTACCTTTTTCCACCCAGAGTCCAGTAGGCGTATTTTGTTGACCAAATCATGCTTCATCTTGATACCAAACTTTTGCACACTCAAGTGACACGTGTCAGGGGATCAGATAACTCACTGCAATTATAAATTTTTTAAAAAGTTTCTTAAGCTTCTTAGATTCACTTCTAAATGCAAAGCTTATATTAGTTGGAAAATTAGCCAGTTGAATATATATTCACAACCTGTCTTGTGATAAGAGGTGCAAATAATGAAAGAACACAATCAACTCACTGAGCCTCTAGGATTAAACTTTACGCCATTAATAAAAGCACAATAAATCAAACCAAAATAGCCAATCAACTTGGTCTTCATTAATCAACGATTTAACGAGAATTGAAACAAAATATTGGAAAGCGAGATTATCGTGCTATACCCATGTGACGTAAAAGTGCAAATTCAGGAAGGTAAATAGTACCAAGCTGTTAGGCATAAAATTGCCCTCTCGATGATTAACTACGTTAATCAGCAAAAGTCGAATTAAAAAAAGACTATAATTTTTACTAGTTATTCTATGTAGACTTGTTTATGAACAGTAAGTTTTAACTTTATTGATTGGGGCTAGCAGCCGTGGCCTTTGGAGCTTAAGCTCGGTGTTTTTATGAAAAAAAGGCACTGCTTCATTATAACATCTAAAATGGAGTAACCAATAAATAATTAATATACCTTCGTTAATGCGACGGTTAAACTATTAGCATCACTAATCGTTGATAGACCAGCTGTCACGCCTTACTCTGATGTCCGAGCTAAAGCCTGATAAAGCAATTTTATGCCTCATGAGTATATATTCGAAAAGCTACCATTTGCAAAAACCGATGATCAAGTCGCTAAATTATTGCCATGTAGCCTTACAAATAACGATTTAATTAGATGGGATAAATATAAATATAGCTAAGTGAGTTTAGGGGCTGTTGATCTTTCACATTGGCAACCAAATCATTGAGCAAGCTAGTGCGAGCATACTTTCAAAATGAATCTTTAGTTTATCGTATCGAGTGGCTATTGCCCTAAAATATTTCAACCTTGCAAAGGCGTTTTCAACTAAGTGCCTATATTTGTATAAACACCAGTCAATATCAGCATTTCCCACTTTTGAGTTTTTCTTTCTAGGGATCA